>NZ_JBPQTK010000133.1:0-15420 GCF_051386315.1 Micromonospora sp. URMC 107 | reverse complement strand
CGCGGGCGGCGTTCGAGGGCGGGCGGGTGCTGGTGTCGGCCGAGCGGTTGACCGGCGGCACGAAGAAGGGCGTCTACCGGCTGACCCTCGACGACGGGTCCACCGGCGTCGCCTACGTCTGGCATCCGGCGGAGGACTACTGGCCGGCGCGGGCGACACCGGAACGCGACGACCCGTTCGGGCACGCCACCGGGGCCGGCCTGTTCGCCGCGGCGCACCGGGAGTTCACCGCCGCCGGGGTGCGGGTGCCCCGGCTGCTGCTCGCCCCCACCGCGGGCCTGCTGCCCGGCGAGGTGGCGGTGGTGGAGGACGTCCGGGGCGGCACCCTCCAGCACCTGCGGGAGCGCGACCCGCGACGGGCCGAGGTGGTGCTGGCCCGGCTCGGCGACGCCGTCCGGAGCATGCACGCCCGCCGTCGCGACCGGTACGGCCGGCCGGGGTCGCACGGCCCGACGCCCGGCCGGCCGGTGGAGCGGATCGTGCTGCACCGGGCGCTGCGGGACCTGACCGAGGCCGCCGCCCGGGTGGAGCGGATCGCCGCCGTCCGGCAGCGCCTCGCCGACGCCCTCGCCGAGCGCTGCGCTGCCGTCGCGCCCCGCTCCCGGTACGGCCTGATCCACGGTGAACTCGGGCCGGACCACGTGCTCGTGGACGAGCGGGACCGCCCGGTGCTCGTCGACATCGAGGGCGCGACGTTCCTCGACGTGGAGTGGGAGCACGCCTTCCTCGAACTTCGCTTCGGAGACGCCTATCCAACGCTGGCCGTCGACGGTCTCGACGGACACCGGCTGCGCCTCTACCGGCTCGCGACGTACCTGTCGCTGGTGGCGGGCCCGCTGCGCCTGCTCGACGGCGACTTCCCCGACCGGGCCGGCATGCGCGCCATCGTCGAGCACAACGTCACCCGGACACTGGACCAGCTCGCCTGAGTTCCACCGCCGGGGGCCCGGC
Source organism: Micromonospora sp. URMC 107 (assembly GCF_051386315.1). Classification (NCBI taxonomy): domain Bacteria; kingdom Bacillati; phylum Actinomycetota; class Actinomycetes; order Micromonosporales; family Micromonosporaceae; genus Micromonospora; species Micromonospora sp. URMC 107. Next base: position 14,469 of record NZ_JBPQTK010000133.1, on the reverse strand, counting down.
GGGACCGGGCCGGCACCGGAGCTGGACCCCTCCTCGTGTCCCCGCGTGAACGAAAGCCTGCCCGGAGGCCGCCGTCAGCCGACGGGTCGGGTGTCCGCGAGGTGGGCGCCGAGGCGGCGGACGGTCTCGGCGGCGGCGACCGCGTCGCTGCGGGCGCTGCCGTGCCGGCCGTCGCTGCCGTACATCGTCGGGTCGGCGGTGAGCGGGTGGTCGGTGAGCCGCACGTGCAGGGTGCCGAGGCGCTCCGCGAGGGCCCCGGTGTGCGCGGAGAGCCGCCGCATCCGCTCGCCCAGGCCGGCCCGGTGCCGCTCCGGCACGGCAGGGCTGAGCGACACGTCGAACATGCCGACGGTGATCACGTCCGCACCGGCGGCGCGCAGCGCCTCGATCATCGCGGTCAGCTCCGCGTCGACCGCGTCCGCGTCGTACCCCCGGCCGAAGGCGTCGTTGCCGCCGCAGACCACCAGCGCCAGGTCGGGGCGGAACGCCAGCGCCGGGGCGAGCTGGGCGGCGCGCACCTCGTGCGCCCGCAGCCCCCGCAACCCCAGGTTCAGGTACGCCAGCGCCGGCCGGACGGCCCGCAGTTCGGCGGCGATCCGGTCGGCCCACTGCACGTCGGGGTAGCCGTCGACGGGCTCGCAGAGCCCCTCGGCCACGCTGTCACCCAGCACCGCGAAGCGCCGCCACGGGTGGTCGCGCAGCAGCGTCGCGCTCTCCCCGTCGCGCAGGCAGAACGGGTCCGTCGCTTCGGTCAACGTCAATGGCATGAGCGCACGCTAGTCGACCGGACCGTCCCCGGCCAGCGGCCCGTCGGGCAGGGCCGCCTCCGCCGGGTGGACGCTGGTGCGCTCGACGTGCGAGGAGTGGCAGCTGACCCACCGCGCCGTCGTGCCGGCGACCGGACGCGCCGCCCGGAACCCTTTACGTCTGCGTTGACCAGTGTGAATATGTCTACATCGATCGGCAGACAGCCGATCCAGCCCTCCCCGGGAGGTACGCGTGAGACTCACTCGACGTGGTGTGATGTCCGCCGTCACCGTCGCTCTCCTCGGCGCCACCGTGGCCGTGTCACCGGCCCACGCCGTGCCCGCCGCCCTGACCGCCGAGCGGGCCGCCAGCCTCGCGGCCGGCCTCGGTCCCGACCGCACCGCCGGCTCCTACCTGGACGCCGCGTCGGGCCGTACCGTCGTCGCCGTCACCGACGAGCGGGCCGCCGCCGCGGTCCGCGCCGCCGGCGGCGTCGCCCGCCTCGTCACCCACAGCACCCGAGCCCTCCAGGCCGCCCAGTCCCGGGTGGACCTGGGCGTCACGGGCACCGCCCTCTGGGTGGACCCGGTCGGCAACCAGGTGGTCGTCGGCGTGGACAGCACGGTCGGCGCCGCCCAGGCGGCGCGCATCCGCGCCGCGGTGGCCGCGGCCGGCGGCACGGCCCGGATCACCCCGCTCGCCGGCACGCTGAGCATGCGGATCTCCGGCGGCGACGCCATCTACGGCGGCGGCTACCGCTGCTCGCTCGGCTTCAACGTGCGCAGCGGCAGCACCTACTACTTCCTCACCGCCGGGCACTGCACCGACGCGGTCTCCGCCTGGTACGCCAACTCGGCACAGAGCACCAAGCTCGGTGACCGCACCGGCACCAGCTTCCCGGGTAACGACTACGGCATCGTCCGCTACACCAACACCTCGATCGCCATCGACGGCTCGGTGGGTTCGCAGGACATCACCGCCGCCGGGAACGCGTCCGTCGGCCAGCAGGTGACCCGGCGGGGGAGCACCACCGGCACCCACAGCGGCACGGTGACCGGCCTCAACGCCACCGTCCGCTACGCCGAGGGCACCGTCCGGGGCATGATCGCCACCAACGTCTGCGCCGAGCCCGGCGACAGCGGCGGCCCGCTCTACTCGGGCAGCACCGCCCTCGGGCTGACCTCCGGCGGCAGCGGCAACTGCCGTACCGGCGGCACCACCTTCTTCCAGCCGGTCACCGAGGCGCTCAGCCGCTACGGCGTCTCCGTCTTCTGACCCGACCACCTCGTGGCTCCCCGGCGGCATCCGCCGGGGACCCACGTCGCGTCGGGCATCATGGCGGCATGGTGCAGGTGGCGGTGTGCGGGCCGGCGACCGCGTCGGACGCCGAGCTGGCGCACGCCCGCCGGGTGGGCGAGCTGCTCGCCGAGCGGGGCGCGACCGTGCTCTGCGGAGGCGGCGGCGGGGTGATGTCCGCCGTCGCCGTCGGCGCCCGTTCCCGCGCCGGCCTGGTCATCGGCGTACGCCCCGACGACGGCGCCGCCCCCGGCCCGGCGGCCGACGTGTCGGCCACGGTCGTCACCAACATGGGGCAGGCACGCAACGCGATCCTGGTCTGGAGCGCCGACGCGGTGATCGCGGTCGGCGGCTCCTGGGGGACGCTCTCCGAGGTGGCCCTGGCCATGCGGCGCGGCGGCATTCCGGTGGTGGTGCTCGGCGGCTGGCGGATCCTCGACGCCACCGGCGCCCCCGTCGCCGGCCTGTCGCACGTGTCCAGCCCGGAGGAGGCCGTCGCGGCGGCGCTGCCGCGCTGACGTCGCCCCGCCCGGGCTACGCCTGCCGCCCCGCCCGGTACGCCGCGGCGAGCCGCTTCGGTGCCCGGTCCTGCCACGCCTCGACGACGAGCTCGGCCAGCTCGTCGGGGTCGATGCGGTCCAGCCGGACCAGGACCGCCGGGTAGCCGTCGAAGTGCGCGGTGGTGAAGTAGACGGCGGGGTCGTCGGCGAGCAGCGCCTCCTTCGCGCCCAGGTCCGGCACCCGTACGCCGAGGACGGGCCCGTCCGGCGCGGCGTCGCCGAGGGCGTCGAGGTCGGCGCGGCGCAGCGGCCGCTCCCAGACGAACGCCCTGCCGCGGACCTTCCACGCCGGCGCCCCCTGGTAGGACGGGTGCTCGCCCGCCTCCGGCAGGGCCAGCGCGATCCGGCGTACGTCCTCCCACGTGGCCATGCCCCGACCCTACGCCCGACCCACGACACCCGGCGCCCGCTCGCGCGGCGCGGTCGTGGGCCGGGGGCGCAGGCCGGGCAGGAGCGGCAGCAGGGTGACGACGAGGCAGAACGCCGCCATGGCCAGCAGGGCGGCGACGAGGCCGAACGCGGTCGCCGACCAGCCGCCCAGCAGCGCGCCCAGCGGCAGGCCCGCGAACGCCAGCGACCCGGCCAGCCCGATCACCCGGGTCTGCAACTCGGGCGGCACCCGCTCGTAGATCGCCACCCCGAGCAGCGGGTTCACCGCCGCGATGCCGATGCCGGACACGAACGTCACCGCGAGCACCACCGCCAGCTCCTCGCTCAGCGCGAGGACCAGCAGCCGCGGGGCGCCGCTGAGCGCCGCACCGACCACGAAGGTCAGGTACCGGGGCAGCCGGGGACCGTACGCCGTGAAGAGCAGGTTGCCCAGCAGCGCGCCGGCCGAGAACGCCCCGAGCACCAGGCCCAGCCCGGCGGGGCTGCGCAGGACGTCGGCCACCCAGAGCGGGATGTAGACCGCGACGCTCGCGTTGACCACCATGTTCAGCGCCGAGATGACCAGCAGCATGGTCAGCAGCATCCGGTCGCGGCCCAGGTGGCGGAACCCGCCCGCGAGTGCGCGTAGGTATCCCTCCGGCGCCGCCGGTCCCGCCGGTGCGGCCGGCGGCCGGACCAGCAGGCCGACCAGCAGGGCGCAGGCGGCGAAGCTCGCGGCGTCGATGAGGAGCGCCTGCGTCACCCCGAACCACCAGACGAGCAGCCCGCCCAGTCCCGCGCCGAGCAGGGTGACCAGCCGGCCGAGGCCGTCGTAGACGGAGGTCAGCCGGATCAGCCGGACCCCGGCGGCCTCGGCGGCCGGGCGGAACATCACGTGCTTGACCCGGTCGCCGACGCCCCGCAGCGCGCCCACCAGGGCGACCAGGGCGAGCAGCGCGCCGAAGCCGAGCCAGGGAGCGAGGGCCACCGCCACCATCAGCCCGGCGCTGCCGGCGTCGGCCAGGATCGAGGTGCGGCGCAGCCCGATCCGGTCCGCCCAGGGCGTGCCGAAGGCACTGGAGAGCAGGTAGGGCAGCGTCTCGGCGGCGGCCACCGCGCCCATCTTCGCCGGGCTGCCGGTGGTCTCCAGCACCAGCCAGGGGATGGCCACCACCGAGATCCGGCTGCCCAGGTTGGAGATCAGGTCGGCGGCGACCAGGACGGTCAGCTCCCGCCGGGGGGTCACGCCAGGCTGCCGATCGACGCCTCCGGGTGCTCGACCGACGACGGGTGCTCCTCGGCGTGGCGCGCCCGCAGCGCACGCTTGTCCACCTTCGCGGAACGGTTGAGCGGCAGCCGGTCGACGAACTGCACCCCGCCCGGCGCCCAGGTGTCGCTCAGCTCGGCGGTGACCAGGTCGATCAGCTCCCCGGCGGTCACCGTCGCGCCGGGCGCCGGCACGACGTAGGCGTACGGCAGTTCGCCGGCCGCCTCGTCCGGCACGCCGATCACGGCCGCCGCCCGCACCTGCGGGTGCCCGGCCAGGACGTCCTCGATCGGGCGGGAGTGGATCGGCCAGCTGCGCCGCCGGGTGAGGATCCGGTCCTGCAACCGGTCGACGAGGTAGAGGTAGCCGTCGGCGTCGAGGTGCCCGACGTCGCGGGTGCGGACCCAGCCGTCGACCAGCGTCTCGGCGGTCAGCTCGGGCTGACCGTGATAGCCGGCGAAGCGCAGGTCGGTGTGTACCCACACCTCGCCGTCGGAGCCGGGCGGCAGCACGGTGCCGTCCTCGGCGCGGATCTCGACGCGCACGTCGCCGTACGGCCGGCCGCAGGAGCGCAGCCGCTCCGGGTGCTCCGGGTCGTCGGTCAGCCCCGGCAGGGCGGTGACCACGACGGCCTCGCTGAGGCCGTACACGATGCGCAGCACCGGGCCGAAGCGGGCGATCGCCTGGCGCAGGCGGGCGGGCGCGGCGGGGCCGGCGCCCACGTTGAACATGAACATGGCGGAGAAGTCCGCGCCGGCCAGGGCGGGGTGGTCGAGCACCTCGTAGAGCATCGGCGGGGTGACGAAGGTCGAGTTGATCCGCTCCCGGTCGACGGTGTCGATGAACCGGGCCGGGTCCCAGCCGTCGCGCGGGAACAGCACCCCGCCGGTGAAGAGGTTGAACAGCGTGGTGATCTGGCCGCTGGCCAGCCACATCGGCGAGTGCGACAGGTGCCGCAGCGGCGGGTACCCGGCCGCGCGGAAGTCGGCGGCCAGGGCGAGGATCTGGCTGTAGAAGCTCTCCCGGTGGTGCACCAGCTTCGGGGTGCCGGTGGTGCCGCTGGTCTGCAGGAAGGACTCCGGCACCGGCACCTCGGCCGGCAGGTCGACCCCGGCGGCGCGCTCGGCCGCGGCGACGAGGTCCGGGCCCGCGCCGCCCGGGCCGAGGCAGAGCACGGGCACGCCGGGCAGCCCGGCGGCCAGCTCCGGGCCCAGGCCGGCCGGGTCCCGGGCGTCGTAGACGAACGCGTCGGGGCGGGCCAGCCGGACGAACTCGGTCACCTCCCGGCGGGAGGTGACCGGGGCGATCCACATCGTCCGGCAGCCCAGCAGGTGCAGCGCGAGCTGCACCAGCGGCCCCTCCACCGGGTTGCCGAGCGCGAGCAGCACCGCGTGCCCCGGCCGTACGCCGTGCCCGTGCAGCGCCGCCGCCAGCCCGCGCACCTGCGCGGCGACGTCGGTGTAGCTGAGCCGGCGTCCGTCGCCGACCAGCGCCTCCCGGTCGCCGAAGCCCGCGAACAGCTCCAGCGCCCGGTGCACGTAGCCGGCCCGTCGCTCCGGTCGGTCGGTCATCCGACAGCCCCCTCGCGCAGAAGTGTGGCCGTGCCCCGGGCGGCCCGGGACGGCCGGCGGACGGGCGACCGCGCCGCCGCCGTCCGTGAGCGTAGGGACCACCTGCTGTCACCGGACAGAGCCTGAACGGCGCTCCGGACGGACCGGAGGACATTTGATCACGTCGATCAGGTTGATTGACGGTCGCGAAACGGGGCGGCTAGGTTTCTGGACCATCGTCCAGGCGGTGCCGTCAGCGGATGGCCCTGGGCTGCCCACGATGGAGGTTCAATGTCGACCCCGAAGAGATGGCATGTCATCGCGTCCGCGGCCACCCTGCTCGTCGTCGCCACCCCGGCGATGGTGGCCAGCGCCGGCCCGTCGGACGCCGAGGCGTCCCGCCACCAGCGGGCGGTCTGGGCGGGCAGCTGGGCGGCCGCGGTCACCCGGGGCAACGCGACCGGCCTGACCAACAACGGCCTCAACGACCAGAGCGTCCGGATGGTCGTGCACACCACGGTGGGCGGACCGCAGTTCCGGGTGCGACTGAGCAACATGTACGGCGAGCAGGCCGTCAAGGTCGGCCGCGCCACCGTCGCGAAGCCGAACACCGCGACCCCCGACGACCTGTCCGACATCGACACCTCGACCCTGCGGACGCTGACCTTCGGCGGTGCCACCTCCGCCACCATGAACCGGGGCGCCGAGCTGGTCAGCGACCCCGTCGCACTGCCGGTCGGCGACCAGCAGGACCTGGTGCTGACGGTGCACTTCCCGACCCCGACCGGGCCGGTGACCTTCCACGGCCAGTCCCGGCAGACCAACTTCATCGGCGCCACGGACCTCACCTCCGCCGCCGGCGGGGCCGGGTTCACGATCCGGCCGAACTGCTGCTGGTTCTTCCTCTCCGGCATCGACGTGCAGCGCCGGCACAGCCCCGGCTCGGTGGTGGTCTTCGGCGACTCCATCGCCGACGGCAACGGCAGCACCGTCAACGCCAACAAGCGCTGGCCCGACCTGCTCGCCGACCGGCTCCTCGACGCCCGCCCGGACGTCCGCACCCCGGGCGTGCTCAACCTCAGCCTCGCCGGCAACCGGCTCAACCACGAGGGCCCCGAGCCCGGCGCGGGCGGCTTCCCCGGCTACCACGAACTCGGGCCCAACGCCCTGGCCCGGCTCGACGAGGACGTCTTCGCGCAGACCGACGCCCGGACCGTGATCACCCACCTCGGCATCAACGACATCTGGATGTCGGGCGACTCCGCCGAGCAGATCATCGCCTCGCTGCGGCAGGTCAACCAGCAGGTGAAGGCGCGCGGCCTGCGCAGCCTGGTGTCGACGCTCACCCCGTACGAGGGGCACGGCAACCCGGGGGTGTGGACGCCCGAGAAGGAGGCCACCCGGCAGGCCGTGAACGCGTACCTGCGCGGCAGCGACGAGTTCGACGGGCTGCTCGACTTCGACCGGGTGCTGCGCGATCCGGCGCAGCCGAGCCGGCTGCTGCCCGCGTACGACTCGGGGGACCACATCCACCCGAACGACGCCGGCAACCAGGCGCTGGCGGACGCCGTGCCGCTGCGACTGCTGGGCCTGTGACCTCGGCGCGGGCGGCGGGCGACCCCCCCCCCCGCCGCACCGTCGATGGGGGAGACCGAACGAGGATGGACGTCACCCAGCTGCTGACCCGGCTCTACAGCGACGAGGGCCGGCAGGACCCCTACCCCTGCTACGCCGCCCTGCACGCCCTGGGGCCGGTCAGCCCGGTGCCGGCGCGCGACGAGCACCGCTCGGTCGACGCCGTCGCCGTCGGCTACGACCTGGTCAGCCAGGTGCTGCGCGACCCGCAGTGGTACAAGCAGGCCCCGCCGGGCTGGCAGGAACAGGAGGTGCTGCGCACCCTGCAGACCTCCATGATGTTCGTGAACCCGCCGGAGCACACCCGGATGCGGGCGGTCTTCGCCAAGACGTTCACGCCGCGCCGGCTGGGCGCGCTGGAGCCGACCGTGCACCGGGTCGTCGACGGGCTGCTGGACCGGATGGCCGACGCCGGGGACGCCGCCCTCGACTTCGTCGCGGAGTTCGCGTACCCGCTGCCGGCCCTGGTGATGGCGGAGTTCATCGGCATTCCCGCCGGGGAGCTGGACTTCTACCGGCAGCGGGTGGAGCGGATCGACGACTTTCTGGACGTGGCGGGCAAGACCCCGCAGCGCCTCGCCGCCGCCAACACCGCCGCCGCCGAGCTGCGGGACTTCTACGCCGAGCTGATCGCACACCGGCGCCGGCGGCCGGCTGAGGACCTGATCAGCGCGCTGGTGGAGGCGGTCGACTCCGGCGACGTGGAGCTGACCGCCGACGAGCTGGTCAGCAACCTGATCGTGCTGTTCAACGCCGCCTTCGTCACCACCGTCTACATGTTCGGCAACGGGCTGCCGCTGCTGCTGGCCCACCCCGACGTGGCCGCCGCGCTGCCCGGCGACGACGCGCTGACCCGGGGCGCGGTCGACGAGATCCTGCGGCTGGAGGCCCCCGTGCACTTCCTGGCCCGGGCCGCGCCCCGCGACACCGAGGTCGGCGGGGTGCCGGTCGGGCGGGACCGCAACGTGCTGCTGATCCTCGCCGCCGCCAACCGCGACCCGGCCCGCTTCCCCGACCCGGACCGCTTCGACCCGCGCCGGAGCGGACCGCCGTCGCTGGCCTTCGGCGCCGGCCTGCACTTCTGCCTCGGCGCCGCGGTGTCCCGGTTGGAGGGCCGGCTCGCGCTGCCCAGACTGCTGGCCCGCTTCCCCGGGCTCACCGTCGCCGAGGCGCCGACGTACAGCGGCAGCCTCTTCCTGCGCGGCGTCGACAAGCTGGCCGTGCACACCCGAGGAGGGCCCGCGTGAGCGTCCATCCGCAGGTGGCGGCGTACCGGGCCGCCCGCGAGGCGGCCGGCACCCCGCCGCTCTACACCCAGACCCTGGCCGAGGCCCGCGCCGCCGACCTCGCCGCGATCCGCGCCGGCGGCGGCGCGGTCGAGCCGGTGCACGAGGTACGCGAGACGCGCGTGCCTGGCCCGGCGGGCGACCTGCCGGTGCGGATCCACCGACCGGCGGGGGAGGGGCCACTGCCCACCCTCGTCTACTTCTTCGGCGGCGGCTGGACGCTGGGCAGCGTCGACACCGCCGACGGCATCTGCCGGCGGCTGGCGAACGCGGTGCCCTGCCAGGTGGTCACCGTCGGCTACCGGCTGGCCCCGGAGCACCCCTTCCCCGCCGCCGTGCACGACTGCCACGCGGCCACGCGGTGGATCGCCGCGCACCCGGAGGAGTTCGGCGTCGACTCGCGGCGCGTGGCGGTCGGCGGCGACAGCGCCGGCGGCAACCTCGCCGCCGCCGTCACCCTGCTGGCCCGCGAGCGCGGCGGGCCCCGGCTCGCCGCCCAGCTGCTGGTGTACCCGAACACCGACCAGACCGGCGATCCCGACGGCGACGGCGAGGACCCGCTGCTGTTCAACCGCCGCTCGGTCGCCTGGTACCGGGGCCACTATCTCGCCGACCCCGCCGACGCGCGGCACCCGCTGGCGTCGCCGCTGCTCGCCGCGGACCTGACCGGCCTGCCGCCGGCGCTGGTGATCACCGCCGAGCACGACCCGCTGCGCGCCGAGGGGGAGCGGTACGCGCAGCGGCTGCGCGACGCCGGGGTGCCCACCACCCACACCCGGTACGCGGGCATGATCCACGGCTTCTTCGCCATGCCCGGGGCGTTCGACGACGGCCGGCGCGCCCAGGACCAGGCCGCCGCGTTCCTGCGCGGTCGGTTCGGTGCGACGGCCAGCGGGGCGACGGGCGACGGTGCGACGGGCGACGGGGCGGCGGCCGGCGGTGGGGCGGCCAACGGCGCGACGGGCGACGGGGCGGCCGGCGGCGGGGCGACCGCCAGCGGGGCGGTGCCGGTGGGAAGGGAGACTGGCGATGGTTGAGGGCGTGCTGCCGAAGTCGGACCTGCCGGTGGCGCAGCCGTCGCCGGCCAGCCTGGCCGACTTCGCCGGGCCGGCTCGGGCGGTGCTGCCGCCCGACGTGTGGGACTACGTCGACGGCGGCAGCGGCGCCGAGACCACGCTCGCCGCCAACCGCCGCGCGCTGGACCGGGTGGCCGTGCTGCCCCGGGTGCTGCGCGGCGTGCACACCCCTCGCACCGAGGCGCGGCTGCTCGGCACCTCGTACGCGATGCCGGTGGCCGTGGCGCCGATGGCGTACCAGCGGCTGGTGCACCCCGACGGGGAGCTGGCGCTGGCCGCCGCCGCGGGCGGGGCCGGCGTGCCGTACGTGGCGAGCACGCTGAGCAGCGTGCCGATCGAGCAGATCGCGCAGACCGGCGCGACGGTCTGGTTCCAGCTCTACTGGCTGCGCGACCGGGGCCTGGTCGCCGAACTGCTGGACCGGGCGCACGCGGCGGGCTGCACCGCGCTGACGGTCACCGTGGACGTGCCGATCCTCGGCCCGCGGCGGCGCGACGTGCGCAACGCGTTCGCCATCCCGCCGCACGTCGTGGCGGCCAACCTGCCGGCCGGCCGGGACGACCTCGCGCACACCGCCACCCCGGGGGTCTCCGCCATCGCCGCGCACACCGGCGACGTCTTCGCGCCCGCGCTGACCTGGGCGGACCTGGAGTGGCTGCGCGGCCGTACCGCCCTGCCACTGGTGGTGAAGGGCGTGCTGGACCCGCGCGACGCGGAGCTGGCGGTGGCCGCCGGCGCGGACGCCGTGGTGGTCTCCAACCACGGCGGCCGGCAGCTCGACGGCGCGCCGGCCACCGCCACCGTGCTGCCGGAGGTGGTGGCGGCGGTGGCCGACCGGTGCGAGGTGCTGCTGGACAGCGGCGTGCGCGACGGCGTCGACGTGCTGCGCGCGCTCGCCCTCGGCGCGCGGGGCGTCCTGGTCGGGCGGCCGATGCTGTGGGCGCTCGCGGCCGGCGGCCGGGCCGGGGCGCGGACGGCGCTGACGCTGCTGGCCGACGAGTTCCGCGACGCCCTGGCGCTGGCCGGCTGCGCCGATCCGGAGGCCGCCCGGGAGCTGCGCGTGCTGAGGGAGGGCTGAGCGGTGGCCGATCCGGTGGACCTGCACGTCGCCGACCTGCACCCGGCGGTCGACGACCCCGCGCTGAACTCGATGAACTTCCTCAACGAGGTGGCCCAGCACTACCCCGACGCGGTGTCGCTGGCGGCCGGCCGGCCGTACGAGGAGTTCTTCGACGTCGCGGCGCTGCACCGGCACCTGGAGACGTTCCGCCGGCACCTGGCCGACGACCTCGGGCAGAGCCCCGCGCAGGTGCACCGGACGCTGTTCCAGTACGGCCGCACCAAGGGCATCGCGCACCATCTCGTCGCCCGCAACCTCGCCGTCGACGAGGGCGTCACGGTCGACCCGGAGGCGATCGTGGTGACCGTCGGCTGCCAGGAGGCGATGTTCCTGGTGCTGCGGGCGCTGCGGGCCGACCCGCGCGACGTGCTGCTCGCCGTCGCGCCGACGTACGTGGGGCTGACCGGCGCCGCCCGGCTGCTGGACCTGCCGGTGCGACCGGTGCGGGGCGGCCCGGACGGCATCGACCTCGCCGACCTGCGCGAGCAGGTGCGCCTGGCCCGGGCGGCGGGGCTGCGCCCGCGCGCCTGCTACGTGATGCCGGACTTCGCCAACCCGTCCGGGACCAGCATCGGCCTGGCCGACCGGCGGCGGCTGCTCGACCTGGCCGCCGAGGAGGACCTGCTGCTGCTGGAGGACAACCCGTACGGCCTCTTCCCCGCCGGGGACGCCGGGCGGCTGCCCACGCTCAAGGCGCTGGACACCGCGCGGCGGGTGGTCTACCTGGGCTCGTTCGCCAAGACGGTGCTGCCCGGCGCCCGGGTGGGCTACGTGGTCGCCGACCAGCGCGTCGCCGGCGCCGACGGCACGGTGGACCTGCTCGCCGACCAGCTCGCCAAGATCAAGAGCATGGTCACGGTGAACACCTCGGCGATCGCCCAGGCGGTGGTCGGCGGGGCGCTGCTGGAGCACGGGTGCAGCCTCGTGGCGGCCACCGTCCGGGAACGGGCCGCGTACGGCCGCAACCTGCGCCACCTGGTCGACGGCCTGGCCCGGCGGTTCCCGGCGGCGACCTCGCCGGTGCGGTGGACCGTGCCGGCCGGCGGGTTCTTCGTCGTGGTCACCGTGCCGTTCGCCGTCGACGACGCCCTGCTGCACCGCTCCGCCCGCGAGTACGGGCTGCTCTGGACGCCGATGGCGCACTTCTACGACGACGGCGCCCCGGTCGACGCGCTGCGGCTGTCGGTGAGCGCGGTGACCCCGGAGCAGATCGACCTCGGGCTGGACCGGCTGGCCGCGCTGGTCGCCGACGAGACGGCCCGACGGGCGGCGACCGCGGGCGTGGCATGACACACCGCGTTCACCGCACGGCAAAGCGCGACTGCCCGTGTTCCGCCGTCCTGGGTGGACACCCATAATGGACGCCATGGTCGCCTGGGAGTACGCGTTGCTGGTCCGCCGTTATCAGGGGCAGGGCCGCAACTTCCATGTCAGCTTCATCTGGTACGGCCCGGACGGGTCGCGCCGGGACATCACCGCGTACGGTGACACGGCGATCGCGCACCTCAACCGGGCCGGCCGGGAGGGCTGGGAACTGGTCTCCGCCGCCGAGGACGTGAACAACGTCCAGGGCAGCACCGAGGTGCACCGCTACCACCTGAAGCGGCCCGTCGCCTGAGGCCGCGGCCCGTTCCTCCTCCCCGCCGCCCGGGGTCCGCCCCGGGTAGGGCTCGGGTCCGCCCGGGTCCGGGGCGCACGACGCCGCCCCGGCGCCGGTTCGTACCACGCCGCCACCCGCCGGCGGCGTGCCGGGCGCGCGGCGGTCGTTGCTAGCGTTTCCTCCCGCCGTCGCCGACCGGCCGCCCGCCCGGGGCACCGGCGCCGCGCGGCGGGAGGAGGAGCCGTGGCGGCAGCAGGAGACGCGGCGCGGCCGGTGGCCGGGTCACCCCGGTTCGTCGTCGGCGTCGACTTCGGCACCCTCTCCGGCCGGGCGGTCGTGGTCGACGTCGTCGACGGCGCCGTGCGCGGCGAGGCCGTCCACCCGTACCGGCACGGGGTGATCACCGAGCGGCTGCCCGACGGGACGCCGCTGCCGCCGGACTGGGCGTTGCAGCACCCCGACGACCACCGCGAGGTGCTCCGCGTCGCGGTGCCCGCCGCGCTGCGCGCCTCCGGGGTACGGCCCGAGGACGTGTGCGGCGTCGGCGTCGACGCCACCTCCTGCACGATGCTGCCCACCCTCGCCGACGGCACCCCGCTCTGCGAGCTGCCCGGCCTGACCGGCCGGCCGCACGCGTACCCGAAGCTGTGGAAGCACCACGCAGCCCAGCGGCAGGCCGCCCGGATCAACGACGTCGCCGTCGCGCGCGGCGAGCGCTGGCTGCCCCGCTACGGCGGCCGGGTCTCCGCCGAGTGGCAGCTCGCCAAGGCGCTGGAGGTGCTGGAGGAGGATCCGGCGGTCTTCGACCGGGCGGAGCGGTTCATCGAGACCGCGGACTGGCTGGTCTGGCAGCTCTGCGGCCGGGAGACCCGCAACGTCTCCGCCGCCGGCTACAAGGGGCTGCGGCAGGACGGGCGGTACCCGTCGGCGGAGTTCCTGCGCGCCCTGCACCCCCGCCTCGACGGGCTGCTGCCCCGCGTCGACGGCCCGCTCGTGCCGACGGGCGCCCGGGCTGGCGGGCTGACCGCCGCAGCCGCCGCGTGGACCGGGCTGCCGGTCGGGACCGCCGTCGCGGCGGGCGCCATCGACGCGCACGTCACCGCCGCGGCGGCCCGCGCGGTCGAGCCCGGCCGGATGCTGGCGGTGCTCGGCACCTCCACCTGCCTGATCATGAACGCGGAGACGTACCGCGAGGTGCCCGGCGTCTGCGGCGTGGTCGACGGGGGCGTCACCACCGGGGCGTGGGGCTACGAGGCGGGACAGAGCGGGGTCGGCGACATCTTCGCCTGGTACGCCCGCAACGCCCTGCCGGCCGCCTACGCCGACGAGGCGCGCCGCCGGGGGTTGAGCCCGTACGAGTTGCTGGACACCCTCGCCGCGGACCAGCCGGTGGGCGGGCACGGGCTGCTGGCCCTGGACTGGCACAGCGGCAACCGCTCGGTGCTGATGGACCACGAGCTGAGCGGCGTGCTGGTCGGGCTGACCCTGGCCACCCGGCCCGAGGAGATCTGGCGGGCGCTGCTGGAGGCCACCGCCTTCGGCGCCCGGACCGTCGTCGACGCGTTCACCGCCGCCGGGGTGAGCGTCGACGAGCTGACCGTGGCCGGCGGGCTCACCCGCAACCGGCTGCTGCTGCGCATCTACGCCGACGTGCTCGGCCGCCCGCTGCACGTGGTCGACGCCGCGCACCCGGCGGCGCTGGGCGCGGCCATCCACGCGGCGGTCGCCGCCGGGGCGTACCCGGACGTGCCGGCGGCCTCGGCGGCGATGGGCGCCGCCCGGCGCGAGACCTGGCACCCCGACCCGGCCCGGGCGGCGGCCTACGACGAGTTGTACGCCGAGTACCGCGCCCTGCACGACCACTTCGGCCGGGGCGGCACCGACGTCCTGCACCGCCTGCGCCGACGCCTGCCTGAGCGAGGACATGGTCGCCGAGCTGACGAAGTGCGTACGGACGAACCTG
>NZ_JBPQTK010000132.1:0-15754 GCF_051386315.1 Micromonospora sp. URMC 107 | reverse complement strand
GCCGGTCTCCGCGCCGCCCGTGCCCTACGCGGGCCCGCCGGTGTCGACTCCGCCGGCGCCCTACTCCGCGCCGCCGGGCATCACCCCCATCGCCCCGGCACAGCGGGGCACGGTGCCGCCCGCCGAGGCGGGGGAGCCGTTCCGCCCCACCCTGACCACCGCGGCGATCCAGAGCGCCCGCGCCGAGCGGTCGGGGGGCCGGGGGCGGCGTCGGGCCGGAGACGGGCTCGGGTCGGCTCCGTCGGCCACCGGTCGGAGTGGGCTCGAGTTCCGCGGGCCGGAGGGCACGCGGGCCGGTGCCGGCGAGACCGGGCAGGCCGCCGGTGGGGGCGAGGCCGGGTGCGTCGCCGAGGGGCTCGCCGTGTCGGGTCGCGGCGCGGCGCCCCGGGGCCGGTGCGGCGGGCGTGCCGGCCCGGTCGTTGAGCGCGCCGACCAGGGCCTGGCAGCCGGCGTCGCAGGCCCGGACGGAGGCGACCGCCTGCCGCACGGTGTCCGCCACGGCGGAGGTGAGGGCGCGGTTGACGGTGGCGCGCCGGGGCGTCTCGCTGATGGCCACCCGCAGGGCGGTCACCGCCGAGGTGAGCTGGTCGGCGTCGGCGACCCCGTCGGCGGCGAGCCGCGACGCGACCGCCTCGGCGGGGATCGGGGCGTCGCCCTCGCGACCCACGGTGCCGCTCAGCATGCCGGGCTCGGGCAGCGCGTCCAACACGGCCAGCGAGACCGGCTCGGCCGGGTCCGGGTACGCGCGCAACGCGGCCGGGTAGAGCTCGCGGAGCACCTCCCGCAGCGCGACGGCGGCGGAGTGCCGGCCGCTGGCCAGGGCGGCGTGCGCGGCGAGGACCTGCTTGTAGCCGGCGAGGTCCCGAGGGGCCGGGAGGGTGACGGCGGAGAGGGCGCCGGCCTGCAGGGCGCGGGCCAGGCCGACGGCGCGCCGCTCGGCCGGGGGCGACTGCATCTCCTCCAGGGAGTCGTCGTCGGCGAACCGCTCGGCGAAGTCGTCGACCGAGTCGTCGTCGGCGATCGCCAGTGGACGACCGGCGGCGCTGAGCAGCGAGGTGACCGTGTGGTCGTCGCTGTCGGCGGCGATGGCCGCACCGCTCGGCCCGCCCGACCGCTCCACGAGCAGCGCGACCAGCTGGGCGTAGCCAGCGGGGTCGTCGCCGATCTCGCAGACATGCAGCAGACGGCCTGCGTCGTCGACCACAGCGGACGTCAGCGTCGAACCGGCCGAGACCGGTCGGTCGGCCGGATCCGCCGAGGCCAGACCGCAGTACACGCGCACGAGCGCCACGGCGTCGTCCTCCTCCCGGGACACAAGGCTTTCACTGCCAGAGACTGATGCTCCCCGTAAAGGGTCAGTCGCGCCAGTCCACGACCGCAGAGATCTTGCCGACAATGGTGCGCCAACCCAGACTTGCGGTTTGTGCCCCGATTTTCTTCAGTCGACGCCGACCGAAGAACCCGCCGACCCCGCCGTCGACCGTGGCACGCAGCGCCTCGTCCAGGTCGTCGAGGCTGGAGCCGGCGGAGAGCATGTCCAGCACCGCGGGCAGCCGCAGCGCGTACGCCAGGTCGCGGGCCACCTCGCCGGCCTCGATGAGCAGCGTCGGGTCCCAGGTGTCGTGCCCGCCGCGAAGGTTCTCCACCACCAGGTCGAGCTCGTAGATGTCCTCGTCGAGCGGCGCGATGTCGGCCGGCTCCACCCGTTCGGACAGTTCGTTCCAGCTGTCCAGCTGGGACAGGTCGTTGGGCGCCCCGGAACGGATGAAACTGACCAGCGACTCGGGCGTCTTGAAGAGCAGCAGCTTTCCGCGGTGGCTGAGGAAGACCGGAACCTCCTCGTCGCCCGCCTCGTCCTCGTCCTCGGAGTCCGGCTCGGCGTCCTCGTCGTCGGTCGCGTCGCGGCGGCGGCCCTTGGCCTCCTCCTCGTCGCTCTCGGCGAACTCCTGGGCGACCTCCTCGTCGAGGATGACGACGGCCTCGTCGTCGTCCTCGTCCTCCTCCACGACCTGGCGGCGGGCCAGGAACGGGTCGTCCTGGTCGCGCTCGGCGACGTCGGTCGGGGTCAGCTCCCGCGCCGGCCGGTACGCCCGCAGCGTGTAGCCGGTGCCGGCGGGCAGCGCGATCTCCACCGGGTCGATGCGCAGCTCGTCCCAGAGGGCGCGGGCGGCCTCGGCAGAGACGGTTGCGGTGCCGGACTCGGCCGGGGCGTCGGCGTCGTCGAGCTCGGGCTCGTCGGCGTCGGGCCGTTGGGGCGACTGGCGGGCCACGCTGACCTCCGTGTGCTTCGGGTTGCCCACCCGCCGGCGTCCGCCGCCGACGAGTGACTCTGGGCACATACCCTAGTGGGCGTCTCCGGGAGACCGGTGCCCGCACCCCGGTGGCGGACCGGGCCGTCGACAAGTAGCGTTGCTACACATGAAGGCCCAGGCGCTGCACGGCCACCTCGACGCGCTGCTGCTCGCGGTGCTCGAGCAGGGTTCGCTGCACGGCTACGCGATCATCGAGGCGCTGCGCGACCGCAGCGACGGCCAGCTCGACCTGCCGACCGGCACCATCTACCCGGCGCTGCGCCGGCTGGAGCGGGCCGGCCACGTGGCCAGCACCTGGAGCACCGTCAACGGCCGGGAACGGCGGACGTACCAACTCACCGACGAGGGCCGGCGGGCGCTGGCCGGCGAGCGGTCGGGGTGGCACGAGTTCCGCTCCACCGTCGGCCGGTTCCTCGACACCGACACGCCACCGCCCGCGCCGGCCTGACCGAAACCGGCCGCGCCGGCCTGACCGAAACCGGCCGCGCCGGCCTGACCGAAACCGGCCGCGCCGGCCTGACCGGGACCGGCCCGACCTCGGCGTTCAGCGGGTGGCGAGCAGCCAGCTGCGGGCGGCCCGGCCGAGCCAGAGATAGCCGGCGGCGGCCACCACCGCACCGATGATCATTGGGGGCCAGGTGAGCGCGGCGTCCCAGAGGCCGACCGACCACGCGAAGAGGGCCGAGCCGGCCAGCACGCCGAGGGCGAGGACCCCGGTGAGGGCCGCCCCCACCGCCCGGTCGGCGGCACCGCCGCGCAGCGCCGACCGGCCCGACCGCAGCAGCCCGATCGCGGCCAGCACGAACGCCGCCGCCCAGATCCAGCCCACCGACGCCGACAACAGCTGGTAGGCGGCCGGCGGCGGGGAGCCGCCCCAGCTCGACCCCTGCCAGGTGAGGTCGCCGGCGACGAACGCGACCGTGGCGAGCGCGATGACCCGTAGCGACAGCCCGCGCAGCGCACCCGCCGCCAGCTCCGCCTGGTAGGCCGGGGCGAGCTGCGCCGGCGAGCCGAACTCGGCCACCGCCCGGCGCTGCGCCTCCGTCGCCGGCAGCCCTTCCGCCCGGTACGCGTCGACGGCGTCCAGCAGCCCGTGCCGCGCCTCGGTCAGCAGGTCCGACTTCAGCCGGCGCGGCCCCCGCAGGTGCGCGCCCAGCTCCCGCAGCCGTTCCTCCACCGTCGTCGCGTCGTTCTCGCCCCGCATGGCCCCACCCTGTCACGGGCCGCCGCCGGGCGTCGTCGGGGAGAACCCTGGCCCGACCCGGAACCGGCGGGCGGGGAGGTCGGACGCAGGTCAGGGGCGCAGCGCCAGGTACCCGCGTTCGGCCGCCTCCTGGATCAGCCACTGGTCCCGGTACCAGCCGGGGGCGGCGACCAGCTCGGCGTGCCGGCCGCGCTGGGCCACCCGCCCGGCGTCCAGGACCACGATCTCGTCCAGCTCGGCGAGCCCGCTGAGCCGGTGGCTGATCAGCAGCACGGAGTGCCCGGCCGGGGTGGCCGCCAGCGCGGAGGCGAGCACCGCGTCGGCGGCGGCGGGGTCGAGCCCCTCGGTCGGCTCGTCGAGCACCAGCACACCCGGCGCCGCGAGCAGCGCCCGGGCCAGCGCGAGCCGCTGCCGCTGGCCGCCGGAGAGCTGGCCGCCCTCCTCGCCGACCACGGTGTCCCAGCCGTCGGGCTGCTCGCGTACCCAGTCCAGCAGCCCGGCCGCCGCGGTCGCCGCCGCCAGCCGTTCCTCGTCGGCGTCGGGCCGCCCCAACAGCAGGTTCTCCCGCACGGAGGCGTGGAAGACGTACGCCTCGGCGAGCAGCCCCCCGACGGCGCGGGGCAGCTCCTCCGCCCGGTACGCCGACAGCTCCCGCCCGTCCAGGGTGATCCGCCCGTGCGCGGGGCGCACCGCGCCGGTCAGGACGGCGGCCAGGGTGCTCTTGCCGGCGCCGCTGGGCCCGACCACCGCCACCCGGCGGCCGGGCGGCAGCTCCAGGCTGAACCCGTCCAGGGCGGGCGGGGCGCCCTCCCGGTACCGGACGGTGACCTCCTCGAACCGCACGTCGTACGGCCCGGGGCCGACCGGTGCGCCGTCGGGCGCGGCGGGGCCGGCCGGGGCGTCCAGCAGGGCGGCGACCCGGGTCAGGCCGGTGCGCAGCTGGGTCCACTGCCGGGCCGCCCCGACCAGCGCCAGCGCGATCTCCACGGCGGCGAGCGTGCCGACCGCCAGGACGCCGACCAGCACCCCGTCCACGCCGTCGGCGAGCGCGGCGAGCACCACCGCGCCGGCGGTCAGCCCGGCCACCAGCACCCCGGCGGCGTCGACCGCGAAGCCGGTGGCGGCGAGCCGCCGCTCCAGCCGGGCCAGCCGCCGGGCCCGGACCCCGGCCGCCTCCAGCGCGTGCCCGGTGGCCCCGAACGCGGCCAGGTCGGCGGCGCCGTGGGTGAGGTCGACCGCGTCGGTGGCGAGGGCGCCGCGCAGCGGCGCCAGTTCGGCGGCGGCGCGCCGGGTCAGCGCGGTGGCGAGTGCGGGCAGCGCGACCCCGGCGACCAGCAGCCCGACCGCGAGCACCGCGGCGGCGGCCGGCGACATCAGCGCCGCCCCGCCGACCGCGAGCACGCTGACCAGCGCCGCCGCCGAGGCCGGCACCAGCACCCGCAGCAGCAGGTCCTGGACCGCCTCCACGTCGGAGACGAGCCGGCTCAGCGCGTCGCCGGAGCGCTGCCGTGCCGCCGGTCGGGCGGCGAGGGCGCCGAAGACCCGGGCCCGGACGTCGGTGATCAGCCGCAGCACGGCGTCGTGCCCGGCGAGCCGTTCGGTGTAGCGGAGCACGCCCCGGCTGATCGCCAGCGCCCGCACGGCCACGATCGCCACGGTGAGGCGGTCCAGCGGGGGGCGGCCGGCGGCGCTCATCAGCAGCCAGGTCGCGGTGGCCATCAGGGCGAGGCCGGCGAACTCGGTGGCGGCGGCGAGCAGCCCCGCCCCGAGCAGCCGGTTCAGGTACGGCCGGGCCAGCCGCAGCACGGCCCGCTCGGCGGAGCCGGCGCGACCGCGCGCGGGCCGGCCGCCGCCGGCCGCCGGCCCGGCGTCGGTGTCGCGCGCGTCAGCGGGGTGGCTGTCCGGCCCGGCGTCGGTGGCGGGTGCGTCAGCGGGGCGGCTCTCCGGCCGGGGGCCGGACGACGAAGGCTCGTCGGTCATCGGGTCGCCTCCCCGGCCGCCGTGGGCGTCAGCTCCGTGACCCGGCCGTCCTCGATCCGCAGGATCCGGTCCGCGTCGGCGAGCAGCGCCGGTCGGTGCGCCACCAGCAGGGCCGTCCGCCCGGCCACCAACCGGCGGGTGGCGTCGAGGACGACCGCCTCGGCGGCGGTGTCGAGTCGGGCGGTCGGCTCGTCGAGCAGCACCACGGGCGCGTCCCGCAGGAACGCGCGGGCCAGCGCGACCCGCTGCCGCTGCCCGCTGGACAGGCCGTGCCCGCGCTCGCCGAGGACGGTGGCGAGCCCGTCGGGCAGCCCGGCGACCACGTCGTCCAGGGCGGCGTCGTGGACCGCCGCGGCGAGCGCGGCGTCCGGGGTGTCGGGGGCGCCGAGCCGGATGTTGTCGGCCAGCGAGGCGGCGAAGAGATGGGCCCGCTGGGGCACCCAGGCCACCTGGCGGCGCCAGCCGTCGGCGTCGGCGTCGGCCAGGTCCACCCCGCCCACGGTGACCCGGCCGGCGGTCGGGGTGACGAAGCCGAGCAGCAGGCCGAGCAGGGTGCTCTTGCCGGCGCCGCTCGGCCCGATCACGGCGACGCGCTCGCCCGGCCGGACGGTCAGCGTGACGTCGCGCAGGGCGGTGGTCCGCTCGTACCGCACGGTCACCGCCTCGAACCGGATCTCGCCGCGGCCGTCGGGGACGGCCGCGCCCTCGCCGCGCGTCGGCGCGGGGGCGGCGGCCGACAGGGTGAGCGCCTCGTCCAGCGCGGTGAGCCCCTCCATGCTCGCGTGGAACCGGGCGCCGGCCGCCCGCAGCGGCAGGTACGCCTCCGGGGTGAGCAGCAGCACCAGCAGCGCGGTCTGGAGGGTCAACCCGCCGCCGAGCAGCCGCACGCCCACCGGCACGGCGACCAGCGCCACCGAGAGGGTGGCCACCAGCTCCAGCACCAGGGCGGACAGGAACGCGATCCGCAGCGTCTTCATGGTCGCGACCCGGTGGCCGTCGGCCATCCGGCGGACCACCTCGGTCTGCGCCCGGGCGCGGCCGAACGCGCGCAGCGTGGGCAGCCCGGCGACCATGTCGAGGAAGTGCCCGCCGAGCAGGGAGAGCCGCCGCCACTGCCGTTCGGTGGCGGCCTGCGCCTGCCAGCCGAGCAGCGCGCCGAAGATGGGGATCAGCGGCAGGGTGACCGCGATGATCAGCGCCGAGCTCCAGTCGGCGACGAAGATCCGGGCCAGCACGGCGAGCGGCACGGTGACGCTGAGCACCAGCTGCGGCAGGTAGCCGGTGAAGTAGGCGTCCAGCGCGTCCAGCCCGCGCCCGGTGAGCGTGGCGAGCTGCCCGGCGCGCTGGCCGGCGACCCAGCCGGGGCCGTGCCGCCCGACCGCCGCGAGCAGGTCCGCCCGCAGCGCCGCCTTGACCGTCGCCGCGACCCGCGCGGACACCGTGCCCTGCGCCCAGACCAGCAGCGAGCGGGCGGCCACCGCGGCGGCGAAGCCGGTCAGCGCCGGCCGGTCCAGCCGCCCTTCGAACGCGGTCGCCAGCAGCGCGGCCAGCGCGGTGGCCTGCGCGACGACCAGCCCCGCGGCCAGCACGCCGAGCAGCGCGAGCACGGCGAGGTCGCGCCGGGCCCCCGGGACCCGGCGCAGCAGACGCGGGTCGAAGGGACGGCGGTTCACCAGTACACCGGTGCCCTGCCGTCGGTCCGTCCCCGGAACACCCACCAGCACATCGCCTGAAAGCCTAGTAGGGCCGGCAGGAGCGGCAGCGTCAGCCAGCCCAGCAGCCGCAGCGTGGGGGCGCTCGCCGCCGCGTCGGCCACGGTCAGCGACGCCCCCGGGTCGACCGTGGAGACCAGCGCGTAGGGCCAGATGGTCGCGCCGGCCAGCGCCACCGGCAGGGCCAGGGCGGCGCAGGTGGCGGCGAAGGCCAGCCCCGGCCGTCGCCGGGCGAGCGCCACCCGGGCCCCCAGCAACGCCGCGACCAGCAACGACAGCAGCAGTACGCCCACCACCGGCTGCCGTGCGGCGGCGCGTACGTCGGCGGAGAGCAGGCCCAGGACGGCGGCCGCGCCGACGGTGGTGAGCGCCACCGGGACGAGCCGGGCGGCCAGTCGCCCGACCGGCGCGGCGTCGGCGGCGGGCAGCCGCAGCGTGAGGAAGGTCGCACCGTGCAGCGCGACCAGCGCGACGACGGCGAGCCCGGCGGCGGCCACGAACGGGGTGAAGAGGTGGGTCACCCCGGCGACGTGGCCGTCGGCGCGCAGCGGTACGCCCTGGAGCAGCCCGGCCAGCACGGCCCCCCAGCCGAGCGCGGCGAGCACGCTGCCGACGACCACGACCCGGTCCCACCAGGCGCGGGCGCGCTGCCCGTCGGGGCGGCTGCGCAGCTGCACGCCGGCGGTCACCAGGACGACCCCGGTCAACGCGCCGAGCACCGCCGGGTAGAAGCCGGAGAGCAGTTCGCCCTCCAGCACGGGGAAGGCGCCGAAGAGGATGCCGACGGCGGCCACCAGCCAGACCTCGTTGCCGAGGAAGAACGGGCCGACCGCGTTGAGCGCGGCGCGGCGGCGGGCGGGGTCGGTGTGCCGGGCGAGCAGCAGGCCGACGCCGTAGTCGTAGCCGCCGAGCACCAGGTAGACGGCGAAGAAGAGGCCGAGCAGGGCGTACCAGGCGAGTTCCACGGTCGTCTCCTCAGGCGAAGGCGGGCTCGGGGTGGGGGTCGGCCGGAGGCTGGTCCGGTTGCCGGCCCAGGGCCGGATCGTGCGCGCCCCGGGCGGCGTGCCGGGCCAGCAGCACCCAGTTGGTGACGGCGAGGGCACCGAGCAGCAGGCTGAAGCCGATCAGCGAGGTGAGCATCAGCCAGGGGCTGACCGGCGACACCGCCTGGTCCACGGGCAGCAGCCCGTACGCGGCCCAGGGCTGGCGGCCGACCTCGCGGGCGATCCAGCCGAGGATCATCGCGACGAACGGCAGCGGCAGGGCGAACTGGAGGATCCACAGGGGGACGCGCAGCCGGATGATCCAGTCCCGCCAGAGCAGCGGGAGCATCAGCCAGAGCAGACCGAGGGTGAAACCGATCAGGATCATGAAACCGAGGCCGACGTTGGCGAGGGCCGGCGGGGTGTAGTCGCCGGGGCCGAACCGGGCGGTCCAGTCGGCGATCAGCGGCGCGGCGGCGGGGTCGTCGCCGAACTTGGTCGGCTGCACGTCCCCGATCGCGAAGAACTGGGCGAAGCCGAAGGCCTGCACGAAGAAGATCGCCACGGCCGAGGTGACCAGGCCGATCCGCAGCCCCTTGCGGTGCAGCGCGAAGTCGGGGGTGCGCCGGACCAGGTGCCACGCGCTGACCGCCGCCATCAGCATCCCGCCGACCAGCAGCGCCGCCGTGACGACGTGCCCGAGGGCCATGCGCAGGGTGGGGTTGTCCAGCAGCGCGGAGAAGTCGGTGAGGTGGGCGACCCCGTCGCGCACCTCGTAGCCGACCGGGTTCTGCAGCCAGGAGTTCGCCACCATGATCCAGAACGCCGAGGCGTACGCGGTGATCGCGACGCCCCAGAGCAGGGCGAGGTGGACGCCCCGACGCAGCCGGTGCCAGCCGAAGATCCACATGCCGAGGAACGTCGACTCCAGGAAGAAGGCGACGAGCGTCTCGATGGCCAGCGGCGCCCCGAAGACGTTGCCGACGTAGCGCGACAGCCCGCTCCAGTTCAGCCCGAACTGGAACTCCATCACGATGCCGGTGGCGATGCCGAGCACGTAGTTGATCACGTAGAGCTGGCCCCAGAAGCGGGTCAGCCGCTCGTAGACCGGCTTGTTCGTGATCACCCAGGCGGTCTGGAGATAGACCAGCAGGGTCACCAGGCCGAGGGTCACCGCCACGAAGAGGAAGTGGATCGACGTGGTGGTGGCGAACTGCAGGCGGGCGAGGAGCAGGGTGTCCATGGCCGGCTCTCCGTACGGTTGGCTCACTTGTCGTAGCGAGCCTACACGTAGATTGCCTACACATAACTACTATGGCCCGTCGTAGAGGATGCTACGACGAATCGTAGTAGCTGTGGGGGAAGGTGACGGGCGGGTCGCGTCGCCGGGCGGGCCCGGGTGCCAGCATGGCCGGACGCGATCCACGCAGCGGTAACTCCCGCGCCGGGAGAGCGGACGGGCGCGGGAGCGGCGGCCGGGGGAGGGACCGCCCGGGTCAGCTCAGGAAGAGGGAGACCGGCAGGGCGGCCACGTTGGTCGCCACCGCCAGCGCGGCAGCGCCGAGCAGCCGGGGCGGCCGGTCGGCGACCAGGAGTCGCTGCACCCGTACGTCGAGGTCCCGGTCGCCCAGCCCGAGGGTGCCGGCCGGGGTGATCCGGTTGCCGGCCGCGGCGAACCGGCGCAGCGCACCGGCCAGCGGGGCGTCGGCGTGCGCCTCGCGGGCCTTGTCGTCGGCCCGCATCTCGACCAGCAGGGCGACCCGGTCGTGCGCCTCGCGCACCCAGGCGAACCAGGGCAGCGCCCGGCTGAGCGCGGTGAACGGCAGCAGCACCAGGTCGTGCCGCTCCTGGGCGTGCGCCCGCTCGTGGGCGAGCACGGCCGCCAGTTCGGCGCGGTCCAGCAGGTCGAGGGTGCCCGCGCTGACCACCACCCGGGGCTTCATCCCGGGCAGGCAGTACGCCGCCGCGCTCGGATGGTCGAGCACCAGCGCCCCGGGCACCGTCGGGTCCCGGCGGGCGACCAGGGCGAGCAGGTCCCGGTGCCGACGCTGGGCGCGTACGGTGCCGTGGACGCTGCGGACCGTCGTGGTCAGCAGGACCGCGCCGATGCCGAAGCCCACCCCGACGGCGGCCAGGTGCGGCGCCCCCAGCCCGACGGGCAGGGTGCCGTG
Source organism: Micromonospora sp. URMC 107 (assembly GCF_051386315.1). Lineage (NCBI taxonomy): Bacteria > Bacillati > Actinomycetota > Actinomycetes > Micromonosporales > Micromonosporaceae > Micromonospora > Micromonospora sp. URMC 107. The sequence goes on along the minus strand of NZ_JBPQTK010000132.1, from coordinate 5,392 downwards.
GGCGAGGTCGGTGGCGAGGGCGACCAGCGCGCTGCCGGTCGGGCGGTCGTAGGCGCCCAGGCCCAGCGCCATCGGCACGCCCATGGCGGAGAGCCCGAGGGCGAGCCCGACCGCCTGCCAGCAGACGATCGCGACGCGGGGGCTGCGCCACGTCCAGGTGGAGCGGGCCAGCACCTGCGCGGTCAGCCAGCAGGCCAGCATCGACGCGGCGAAGTGCAGGGCGTACGCCACGACCGCCGCCCTACCGGTCCGCTGCCTTGTCGGCCCGGGGCGGGCGGCCGACCCCGTCGACCGTCGGCGCCCCGACCCGGTCGGTCAGCGCGTCCCCGTCGTGCCCGGTCGCTGCGGCCTCGGCCCCGAGGGCGGCGCGCAGCACCTCGGCCTCGGTGCCGGTCACCGAGCGGGCGAAGCGCACCAGCGCGGCGTCCCGGCTGCCGCCGAGGTCGAGGGCGTCGAGCATGAGCTGGGCGATGTACGCCTCGCGGCTGGCGGCGGGCCGGTAACGCCAGGCCCGACCCTCCCGCTGGCGCTGCACCATGCCCTTGCCGGCGAGCCGGTCCAGCACGGTCATCACCGTCGTGTACGCCAGCTCGCGGCCGTCCAGCGCGTCGGCCACCTCGCGCACGGTGGTCCCGTCCGGCGTGCCCGGGACCGAGTCCCACAAGACGTCCATCACCGCACGTTCGAGATCACCAAGCCGAGTCACGCCGCAATCCTACCCCCGGTAGTAGAGCCCACCCGAGGCAGCACACCTGAGCCGAGCTTCCCCACGAACCTGTCCACGAACGGTTTCCGGGGAGCCCCGCCCGCGCAGGGATCAAGCCTGACCGCCCGGAGCGGGCGGGGCTCCCCCGGAAGACCCCAGGACAGCGACCAGTCACACCCCCTTGGGGTGCCAGACCGTCTTCGTCTCCAGCAGCGTGGTCATCCGGGTGATGCCCGGGTCGGCGGACCAGTCGTGGTCGGCCGGGGCCGGCCGGAGCACCCGCTTGAGGTTCTGCGCCGCCTTGACCTCCAGCTCCGTCGCCAGCTCGGCGTCGGCCACCCCGGTCAGGTCGATGGCGTTGACGTCCATGTGGGCGGCCAGCGCCGGCACGGTCTCGGTGATCCGCCCGGTGAGCAGGTTGACCACGCCGCCGGGCAGGTCGGAGGTGGCGAGCACCTCGGCCAGGGTCACCGCCGCCAGGGGCTGCGTCGGCGAGGTCGCCACCACCACGGTGTTGCCGGTGACGATCGCCGGGGCGATCACGCTGACCAGGCCGAGCAGCGCCGGGGACTCGGGGGCGACCACGGCCACCACGCCGGTCGGCTCGGGCGCCGACAGGTTGAAGTACGGCCCGGCGACCGGGTTGGCGCCGCCGTACACCTGGGGGAGCTTGTCGGACCAGCCGGCGTACCAGACCCAGCGGTCCACGGCCGCGTCGACCTCGTCGCCGGGCACGCCGAGGGCGACGAACTGCTCGCGCCGGCCCTCCAGCATCTCGGCGACCCGGTAGAGGATCTGACCCCGGTTGTACGCCGTCGCCCCGGCCCAGCCCTTCACGGCGGCGCGGGCGGCGACGACGGCGTCCCGCGCGTCCTTCCGAGAAGCAAGAGACACATTCACTGCGTCACCGTTGCCGCTTTGCACGAGATACGACCGTCCCGACTCGCTGCGCGGGAACTTCCCGCCGATGAAGAGCTTGTACGTCTTGCGTACCGCGACCCGCTCAGACATTGAGGTAGCCCTCCAGCCCGTGCCGGCCGCCCTCGCGACCGTAGCCCGACTCCTTGTAGCCGCCGAACGGCGAGGTGGGGTCGAACTTGTTGAACGTGTTGGCCCAGACCACGCCGGCGCGCAGGCGGTCGGCCATCCACAGGATCCGGGAGCCCTTGTCGGTCCAGATCCCGGCCGACAGCCCGTACGGCGTGTTGTTGGCCTTCTCGACGGCCTCGGCCGGCGTGCGGAACGTCAGCACGGACAGCACCGGGCCGAAGATCTCCTCGCGGGCGATCCGGTGCGCCTGGGTGACCCCGGTGAAGATCGTCGGCGCGAACCAGAAGCCGCGCTCCGGCAGCTCGCACGGCGGCGACCAGCGCTCCGCGCCCTCGGCGGACCCGGCGTCGGACAGCTCCCGGATCCGCGCCAGCTGCGCGGCCGAGTTGATCGCGCCGATGTCGGTGTTCTTGTCCAGCGGGTCGCCGACGCGCAGCTGGGCCATCCGCCGCTTGAGCGACTCCAGCACCCGGTCGGCGACGTTCTCCTGAACCAGCAGGCGGGAGCCGGCGCAGCAGACGTGCCCCTGGTTGAAGAAGATCCCGTTGACGATGCCCTCGACCGCCTGGTCGACGGGGGCGTCGTCGAAGACGATGTTGGCCGCCTTGCCGCCCAGCTCCAGGGTGAGCTTCTTGCGGGTGCCGGCCACGGCGCGGGCGATGGCCCGGCCCACCTCGGTCGAACCGGTGAAGGCGACCTTGTCCACGCCCTGGTGCTCGACCAGCGCGCGACCGGTGTCGCCGGCGCCCGTGACGATGTTGACCACGCCGGCTGGCAGGTCGGCCTGCTGGCAGATCTCGGCGAAGAGCAGCGCGGTCAGCGGGGTCGTCTCGGCCGGCTTCAGCACCACCGTGTTGCCGGCGGCCAGTGCCGGGGCGATCTTCCAGGCCAGCATCAGCAGCGGGAAGTTCCACGGGATGACCTGCGCCGCGACGCCGACCGGCCGCGGGTCCGGCCCGAAGCCGGCGTACGGCAGCTTGTCGGCCCAGCCGGCGTAGTAGAAGAAGTGCCCGGCGACCAGGGGCAGGTCGACGTCGCGGGACTCCCTGATCGGCTTGCCGTTGTCCAGCGACTCCAGCACGGCCAGCTCGCGGGAGCGCTCCTGAATGATCCGGGCGATCCGGAAGAGGTACTTCGCCCGGTCCCGGCCCGCCATCGGGCCCCAGACCTTCTCGTAGGCCTGGCGGGCGGCGCGGACGGCGCGGTCCACGTCCTGCGCGCCGGCCTCCGCGACCTCGGCGAGGACCTCCTCGGAGGCCGGGTTGACCGTCTTGAACGTGCCGCCGTCGGCGGGATCGACGAACTCACCGTCGACGAAGAGCCCGTAGGAGGCTTTGAGGTCCACCACCGAGCGGGACTCGGGGGCGGGTGCGTATTCGAACATCGGCTCTCAGTCCAGGGTGAAGTAGTCGGGACCGGAGTAGGCGCCGGTCGTCAGCTTGGTGCGCTGCATGAGCAGGTCGTTGAGCAGGCTGGAGGCACCGAAGCGGAACCAGTCCGGGTCCAGCCAGTCCGCGCCGACGGTCTCGTTGACCATCACCAGGTACTTGATGGCGTCCTTGGTGGTCTTGATGCCGCCGGCCGGCTTCACGCCGACCTGCCGGCCCGTGGCGGCCCGGAAGTCGCGGACCGCCTCCAGCATCACCAGGGTCACCGGCAGCGTGGCCGCGACCGGGACCTTGCCGGTGGAGGTCTTGATGAAGTCGCCGCCGGCCAGCATCGCCAGCCAGGAGGCGCGCCGCACGTTGTCGTACGTGGCCAGCTCGCCGGTCTCCAGGATGACCTTGAGGTGGGCGTCCCCGCAGGCCTCCTTGGTGGCCACGATCTCGTCGTAGACCTCGGAGTAGCGGCCGGCCAGGAACGCGCCCCGGTTGATCACCATGTCGATCTCGTCGGCGCCGGCCGACACGGCGGCCCGGGTGTCGGCGAGCTTGACCTCCAGCGGCGCCTGGCCCGACGGGAAGGCGGTCGCCACGCTGGCCAGGTGGACGCCCGAGCCGCGCAGCACCTCGGCCACGTGCCCGACCATCGCCGGGTAGACGCAGACCGCGCCGACGTGCGGGCAGGACGGGTCGGCCGGGTCGGGGCGCAGCGCCTTGGCCGCGAGGGCCCGCACCTTGCCCGGGGTGTCCGCCCCTTCGAGGGTGGTCAGGTCGACCATCCGGATCGCCAGGTCGATGGCCTGGGCCTTGGCGGTGGTCTTGATGGAGCGGGTGCCGAGCTGTGCCGCCCGCTGCTCCGCGCCGACCTGGTCCACGCCCGGCAGGCCGTGCAGGAAGGTCCGCAGAGCGGTCTCGGATCGTCCCAACTCGGAGAGCTCCGACCGGGCCGACGTCGCTGTCGCCGTCATGCCCGGAAGTCTACGCATCCGACCGGACAGTGATCTTGGTCACCGCCCGGTCGGCGGTGCGGTGGTGAGCGGGGTCGCTGCTCCGGGCGCACCCGCAGTGCCCGGACGGCCGGACCGGTAGGTTGAGCGATCGTGGACGTACACGTCATTGACCATCCGCTCGCCCAGTCGCGGCTGACCGCCATGCGGGACGCGCGCACCGACTCCTCCTCGTTCCGGGCGGCGCTGCACGAACTCACCACCATGCTGGTGTACGAGGCCGCGCGCTCCTTCCCCGTTGAGAAGTACCCGGTGCAGACCCCCGTCACCGGCACCGAGGGCACCCGGCTGGCCAATCCGCCGCTGCTCGTGCCGGTGCTGCGGGCCGGCCTGGGCATGGCCGACGCCGCGCTCGGCCTGCTGCCGGAGTCTTCGATGGGCTTCGTCGGCCTGGCCCGGGACGAGGAGACGTACGAGCCGCGCGCCTACATGGAGTCGCTGCCGCGGGACCTGAGCGGCCTGCCGGTGCTGGTGCTCGACCCGATGCTCGCCACCGGCGGCTCGCTGGAGCACTGCTGCCGGCTGCTGGCCGATCGCGGTTGCACCGACATCACCGTGCTCTGCGTGCTCGCCGCGCCCGTCGGCATCGAGCGGCTGGAGCGCTCCGGCCTGCCGCTGCGCCTGGTCACAGCCTCGATCGACGAGGGGCTCAACGACCGGAAGTTCATCGTGCCGGGGCTCGGTGACGCCGGCGACCGCCAGTTCGGTGGGATGCCCCGCTTCTGAGGTCTGCCGCGCGGCTGCGCGCGAGTCCGTGCGCGAGATGCGCGCAGCCGCTACCGTTCCGGGCCATGACTGGTGTTGCGCTCGCCGAAGAGCTGCTTCTCCTCGCGTACGACGACGAGACCGGCAAGGCGACCATGCCGCGGATCAGCCTCGACCTGGGGATGGCCGCCGCGGTGCTGATCGAGCTGGCCCTGGCCGGGCGGATCGTGTACTCCGAGGGGTCCCTGGCGGTGGTCGACCCGACGCCCGTCGGCGAGCCGCTCGTCGACGGGGTCCTCGCCCGCATGGCCGCCGACACGCCGCACAGCCCCTCGTCCTGGGTGCAGCGGCTGCGCCACGGCCTGCGCGACAGGATCCTCGGCGACCTGTGCGCCCAGGGCGTGGTGCGCGACGTCGACGAGACCGAGCTGGGCTTCATCCACGTGCACCGCTACCCGACGGTGGACCCCGCCGTCGAGGCGGACGCCCGGCGTCGGCTCGCGGAGGCGCTCGCCAGCGGTGAACTGCCCGACGAGCGGACC
>NZ_JBPQTK010000131.1:0-15939 GCF_051386315.1 Micromonospora sp. URMC 107 | reverse complement strand
ACCCGGGGCCGGCGCCCCGGGTGGGCGTCGCCGGGCCCCGCCCCTGACGCCCGCTCCGGCCCGCCGGCTCAGAGCTGGGGCTTCACCTCGGCCGCGACCAGCTCCAGGTGGTCGAGGTCGGCCAGGTCGAGCACCTGGAGGTAGAGCCGCTCGCTGCCGATCTCGGCGTACCGGCCGATCTTGTCGACCACCTCGGCGGGGGTGCCCGCGAGGCCGTTCTCGCGCAGCTCGTCCGGTTCCCGGCCGATCGCGGCGGCCCGCCGGGCCACCTCGGCGTCGTCCCGCCCGCAGCACAGCACCAGGGCGTTGGACCAGCGCAGCTCGCCCGGGTCCCGGCCGGTCTCCGCACACGCGGCCCGGACCCGCGCGAACTGGGCGGCGGAGTCCTCGACCGAGGCGAACGGCAGGTTGAACTCGTCGGCGTACCGGGCGGCCAGGCGGGGCGTGCGCTTCGGGCCCATGCCGCCGAGCAGGATCGGCGGGCGCGGGTCCTGCACCGGCTTCGGCAGCGCCGGCGAGTCGCTGACCGGGTAGTACTTCCCGGCGAAGTCGAACGTGGCGCCCGGCGGCGTCGCCCAGAGCCCCGTGACGACCGCGAGCTGCTCCTCCAGCCGGTCGAAGCGCTCCCCCAGCGACGGGAAGGGGATCCCGTACGCGGTGTGCTCCTCGGCGTACCAGCCGGTGCCGATGCCCAGCTCGACCCGGCCGCCACTCATCTGGTCGACCTGCGCGACGGTGATCGCCAGCGGGCCGGGCAGCCGGAAGGTGGCGGCGGTCATCAGCGTGCCCAGCCGGATCCGCCGGGTGTCCCGGGCCAGGCCGGCGAGGGTCGTCCACGCGTCCGTCGGGCCGGGGTCGCCGCTCACCGCGCCCATCTTCAGGTAGTGGTCGGAACGGAAGAAGGCGCCGTAGCCGGCCTCCTCCGCGCAGCGGGCCACGGCGAGCAGGTCGTCGTACGTCGCGCCCTGCTGGGGTTCGGTGAAGATCCGCAGTTCCATGCCACCGAGCATAGGGAGCCGGCCGGGCCCCCGCGCCGTTCCGGCCCTTCCCCCGGGGCTGCGGCGCCGGGCGGGTCCCCGCCGCGCGAAGTGGCGGGCATCCGATAGCGGCGTCCCTGGCCCCGCCCCGTCAAGCGGTCCAGAGTGGAGGCCGAGCGACGACGCGAGGAGGAACCCATGGAGGACCAGCACCGGGACCGGCTGATGGAGGCGGTGGACGCGCTGCTCCCGGAGGTGTCCCGCCGGGCCGGGGAGATCGAGGCGGCCCGGGGGCTCCCCGCCGACCTGCTCGACTCGCTGCGGACGGCCGGCTGCTTCCGGATGTTCGTCCCCCGCAGCCACGGCGGGTACGAGGCGGACCTGCGCACCGGGCTGCGCGTGCTGGAGGCGCTGGCCCGGGCCGACGGTTCGACCGGGTGGACGGTGATGATCGGCGCCGAGACGCCGCACCTGCTGGCGATGCTCTCCCGCGACCGGTTCGACAAGGTCTACGCCGACGGGCCGGACGTGGTGGTCGGGGGCGGGTTCGCCCCGCAGGGGCGCGCCGAGCCGGTCGACGGCGGCTTCCAGGTCACCGGGCGGTGGGCGTTCGCCAGCGGCTCCCGGCACGCCGACTGGATCTTCGGCAACTGCGTGCTGACCGAGGGCGGCGAGCCGCTGCCGGGGCCGGCGGGGGCACCGCCGGCGGTGCGTTCCATGCTCTTCCCGGCCTCCCGGGTCACCGTGCACGACACCTGGCACGTGCTCGGCCTGCGCGGCACCGGCAGCCACGACGTCGAGGTGGCGGACGCCTTCTGCCCCGCGGAGGAGAGCTTCGACCTGTTCACCGGCGTGCCCTGCGTACCGGGGCCGGGCTTCGTGGCGCCACTGGTCCACTTCGTCCTGCACCTCGGCGCGGTGGCGGTCGGCATCGCGCAGGGCGCGCTGGACGACATGGTCGCGCTGCTCGAGGGCGGCCGGCAGCGGCTCTACGCCCGGCAGTCGCTCGCCGACTCGCTGGCCTTCCGCCTCCAGCTCGGCCGGGCCGACCTGGACGTACGGGCAGCCCGGGCGCTGCTGCGGGACCTGGCCGACGAGCTCTGGGCGGCCTGCGCCACCGACCCGGCGGCGATTCCCGCGCTGCACCCACGGGTCTCCGCCGCGCTGCCCTGGGTGACGGAACGGGCCGCCGCCGCGGTCGACACCTGCTACCGGGCGGCCGGCGGCGGGGCGGCCCGGGACTCGTCCCCGCTCCAGCGTCGGTTCCGCGACATCCACACGTTCAGCCAGCACGCGGCGGCGGCCGAGGGCTGGCTCGCCAACAACGGCGCGCGGGTGCTCGGCCGCCCGGTGGAGCTGGCCTACTGACGGCGGCGCGGGCGCCCGGCATCCGGAGACGGGTGTCCCGGCCTCCGACCGGAGCCGGGGCACCCGTCCGCCGTCGATCGACGGGTCAGCAGCGCTGCCGCTGCCCCGTGTAGTGCACGCCGACCCTGCCCACCACGGTCAGGTCGGTCAGGGCGGTGTTCGCACCGCGGTGCACGTAGCACGAGTAGCGGTGCTGGTTGATCACTTCGAGGTGGATGTGCACCCCACTGTCACCGTTGACCTGGTAGCAGCTGGACCAGCGGAAGCGGCCCGTCTCGCCGAGCTTGGTCCACGGGCCGACCGAGGCGCCGACGACGATGCCACCGGGCTTGTTGTTCACGTGCATCACGTCCGCCCGGCCGAGGATCTGCCCGGTCGTGGTGTCCCGGGCCTCGAGCCCGATGCGGTAGCCGCCGTCGGCGAGGTTGCGGGTCGCGCAGCCCGGCTGGACGGTGACCACCTTGACGGCGACCGGGTGCCCGGAGGCGGTCTTGGTACCGAACGGCGAGACGATCGTGGCGCCCGGACCGCGGTAGATGTCGACGGCCCAGTCGTTCGGGTAGCCCCAGTGGCCGAAGACGATGTGGTGTGAGGCCGGCCCGGAGAGGCCGAACCGGTCCCAGGTGGACGACCCCTGGATCGGCGGGTAGACGGCGACGTTGTCCGCGTCCGGATGTGCCTGCGCGGCGTCGACCGGGGCGACCACGACGCCGACCACGAGCGCGAGAACGGCCACCGCAGGGGCGAGACGACTGAACTTCACATGATCTCCATGGCTGTCCTGGCGCAGCTGGGCCCGGCGGACATCGCGCCGGGGTGGCGCACGAGCGTGCCTGCGCGCGATGCGGCGGATCCTACATCACCATCGATGGACTTGATGATCGACGTCTATCCACCCGCCGCCGGCTCCCCGGGTTCGTCCTGGATCTCCGGCCGACCGGTCAGACGTACGGCCGGGTGGCGTACGCCGCCCTCAGCGCGGCCAGGCCCGTCGACTTCGGCGACAGGGTGCCCCAGCCGGAGTTGAAGTAGTTGGTCCGCGCGATCCGGGGGCCCCGCTCGGCGTTGAGCTGGGCGATGGCGGCCGGCACGGTGGCGATCCAGGCCGCCTGGTCCGGCACCTCCGCCACCCGTACGCCCCACTCGGCGATGATCACCGGCCGGGAGAGGGCGACGGGGCCGAGGTCGGCCACCGCCCAGTCCTTCGTCCGGCGGAACCGGGCCAGCGCCGTGTGGGTGGGGCTGGTGGCGTAGGCGTTCCACTGGAGGAAGTCGAGCCTGGCCATCAGCGCCTCCGGGTGGGTGCGTTGGAAGCAGGCCCGGTCGAAGCCGCCCACCCCCACCGAGAACGTCGTGCCGGCGGGCAGCTGGCGGGCCTTGAACCAGTTCACGATGTACGTCATCGCCTGCACCGCGCGGGCGTCCGACTGCGCCCACGGGTAGCTGACGCCGGACTCCGTGGTGCCGAACTCGTGGTCGGTGTCCAGCTCGGAGGCGAGCTGGATGTTCACCCCGAAGCCCAGGGTCCGGTACTGGGACAGGGCGCGGGCGAACAGCCCGTCGCAGTGCCCGGCCAGGACCTGGCTGTAGCCGTACGCCCGGGGCCAGGTCGTGCCCGGGCGCTGCTGGATGGTCATCGCGGGCGCCGGGACGGTGTAGGTGACGCCGTCCACGGTGAAGTTCTGCGCCGTGGCTTCAGGCGCGCCGTAGTGCTTCAGCTCCAGCACCATGTTCATCCGCACCCCGGCCCTGCCGAGGGTGATCAGCCACGGCCGCTGGTAGCCCGGGAAGGTGTGGCCGTCGGCGAAGCTGCGGTACTGGGTCAGCGAACGGAAGTTCCCGCCGGCCATGTCGGCCGTCGGATCGGCGCCGCCGGAGAGGTAGTAGCCGCCCAGCACCGGCGGCGCGATCGTGTAGTCGGCGGTGGCGGTGGCGGTGCGCCCGCCGTTGTCGCGCACTGTGACGGTGACCCGGGGCATCACGCCACCGCCCGGTAGACGGCCACCGAGCCGTTGTCCGACGCCCTGGTCCAGGTGCGGCCGGAGTCGTCGGCGACGGTGAGGGTGAGCGGGTCGATGACGGCGGTGACCTTGACCGGCGCGCTGCTGTTGCCCTGCGCGTCGGTCACCACGATCGTGACGGTCACCGGTTTGGTGTCGGCGTCGCCGTAGGTGACCGTCAGGATCATCTGGTCGCCGGGTGAGTAGGTGGAGGCGTTCAGGGAGGCGGTGGCGGTGGGAGCGGCCATTGCCGGCTCCTCTCGTGCTCGGTGACCGGACCGACCGGCTCGTGACCACGGCCGGATCCGGCTGGGGAGGATGGGGTCGGGCGACGACCGGATCGCCGGGCACGCGACGGCGTGGGCCCGGGACGGGTCATGGGTACGGCTCGCCGGCCGCGCGCGTCTCGGCGTTGCCGCGCGGCTCCGGTGACTGCCGGGACGGGGAGGTCGGTGTCGGTGTCGTGAGGCGGCTTCCGCCCGGGCGCCCGGGACGGTGACTGCCGGAGTGCGACCTCGCGGTGCGTGGGCGGCGGTGCGCTACGCCGCGGCCGTCGCGGGGTCGGGCTCGGTGATGGCGGTGTCGGCGGGGACGATGCTGTCCCCGCCGGGCCCTAGGAATGGGTTGTGGCCCGCCATCCTCACGCCTCTGACCTGCTACAACAGTGCGCCGCGAAGGCGCTCCGCGTCCTGTCCGTCATCGGACGGCCGGCGCGTCCGGCAGGTGACTGCGCTCCGGCCGGAACTGTGCCGAAGCCGCGCTGGTGTGGACGCCTCGGCCGCCTCAGTACGGGTAGCGGGCCGGGGCCGGAACGCCGCGCTGGCGCCGCAACTCGACCGCCCGCTTCTCCTTGCGGATGACGGCCACGGCGTACCAGGTGAACGCAGCGGACACGAGCGCCAGCGGGATGGCTCCCCAGAAGGGCCGGCCTTGCGCCCACGAGACGGGCAACGCCAGCACCAAGACCATGGTGAACGCGGTGAACACGACGGCGAGGACGCGCAGCCCGCCCACAGTACGCACCATGACGCCTGGTCCGCCCCCGACGAAGCCGACCTCCTCCGGCCGGTAGAGGGCCAGTTCCCCATCGACGGTGCGCATCAGGCGCCACGCCTCCCCACGCTCCCGAAGCCGTTGGTACTCGGCTCGGGTGGCCTCGTCACGAGCCGCCCGTCCGGCGTCGTCTGCGGTCACCGTCTGAATTCCTTCCGCCACACGGTGGCGCCCCTCGGTCAGCCCACCTCGTCCAGCACGCCCGCGAGCTGGGCGAGTATTCGCACCAACTGTGTCACGGGCGGCCTCACGGCCGCCCGGCCGTCGTCGCAGCTCCTTCGAGGCCGCCCGCTTCGCTGCCGCGTTCGCGACCGCACGTGCGCGGCGATCGGAGCCGTGGGCGCGGCGGCGGCCGCAGACCAGGCGCCGGCGCTCCCCATCAGCATGCCGCCGGGGCCCGTAGAGAGGGCGGAGCCGGAGGAGTCGCGGGCAGCCCAGTCCATCGGCCGATCGCGGGGTGGTCTCACCACGAAGATCCACACCCCGGCCGACGGGGGCGGGTGACCGAGGCGGATCGCCCGGCGTTCACCGGGCGGCGAAGGCACCGGGATCGGCCGTACAGTGTGCGGACCATTCAATCGAGGAGGGTCCTGTGACCCAGCCGCCACCGGTGCCGGGATCCCCGGAGCCCGTCGGCACGTCCGCGGACCCCGACGGTGAGAACCCCGGGACCGCGACGCCGTACCTGCTCGTCATGCCACCCGTCGACGGGGCTCCGCCCGCCATGGTGTGGCCCGGCACGGAGGGCGCGCCCGCCTGGGCGATCCCGGTCAGCATCCCCGCGGGCACGCGCGGATACGCCGTGTTCATCCCGTTGGTGCCGGCCACCGCGCCGACCCCGACCGTGACGGACACCCACCCGACGGTCGCCGCCCCGACACAGGCAGACCAGGACACCCATTCGACGGTGCCCGGCCCGACGGCGACGCCCGCGGGCCCCGACAGCCGCCCGGTCGTGCCGAGGCAGGTGGACGGCGGGGATGGCGAGGCCACGACAGCCACCGTCGACACGAAGGGCTCGCCGCCTGCGGTCGAGCCGGCACCGGAGGCCGCAGGCCCGGCGCCGAGCGCGCCGCCGCACCCGGCCACCACCACCGCACCGCCACCGGCCGCCGCCCCGCATCCGGCGCCGTACCGGGTCGGGGCGCCGAGCGGCGCGCCGATGCCGTACCGCGGCTACCAGCCGACCCCGCTCCCGCCGTCGTTCCTCGACACGCGCTGGCCGGGGCCGAAGCCCGCCCGGGACCGGGCCGTACCGGCCGCGGTCCTCGCCGGAGCGCTGGGGCTGGCGTTCTTCGTACCGCTCACCCGCACCGGCATCGGCTGGTTCCTCGGCTGGCTCGCCCTGACCGTCGCGGTGGTCCTCGCGGTCCGGCGGACGGGCGCGGGACTGCCGCGCGCCGAGCGGCGGATCCGCGCCGGCTGGGCGGCGGCGGCGCTGGCGCTGCTGGCGGTCCTGGCCTTCCGCAACGCCTGGTGGCTGGTGACGTTCTGCGTGCTCGGCGCGCTCGGCTGCGCGACCCTCGCGATCGTGGGCGGCCGGCTCATCCGATCCATCCTGTTCAGCCTGGTGGCGGCGCCGTTCGCGGCGCTGCGCGGGCTGCCGTGGGTGCGCGGTCACCTGCGCGCCCCGGCGAACCCGGGTCTGGCCCGTCGCGTCGTCGGGTCGGCCGCGGCCACCCTGGCCGCGCTGATCGTCTTCGGCGCGCTCCTGTCCTCGGCCGACGGCGCCTTCTCCGTGGTGCTCGGCGAGGTGATTCCCGAGGTCAACGTCGGCACGGTGTTCCGCTGGGTCTTCCTCGCCGCCGTGGGCGGGCTCTGCGCCGTCGCCGCCGTCTACACGTTGGCCGCGCCACCCGACCTGTCGACCGTGGACCGGCCCGGCACGCGCCGCTTCGGCGTCGTGGAGTGGGCGCCGGTCATCAGCGCGCTCACGCTGCTGTTCGGCGGCTTCGTGGCGGTGCAGTTCACCGTCCTGTTCGGCGGGCAGCGACACGTGCTGCGCACCGCCGGTCTCAGCTACGCCGAGTACGCGCGCAGCGGGTTCTGGCAGCTCGTCGTCGTCACCCTGCTGACGCTGGCGGTGCTCGGCGGGGTGGCCCGCTGGGCGCGGCGGGACCGGGCCGTCGAGCGCCACCTGCTGCGGGTCCTGCTGGGCCTGCTCAGCGTGCTCAGCTTCGTCATCGTGGTGTCGGCGCTGTCGAGGATGTACACGTACCAGAAGGTCTACAGCTTCACCGGCGAGCGGCTCTTCGTGATGGCGTTCGAGCTGCTGCTCGGCACCGTGTTCCTGATGATTTTGGTGGCCGGGCTCCGCTGGCGCGGGGCCTGGATCCCCGGCACGACGGTGGCGCTCGCCGTGGTGATGCTGCTGGGCCTGGCCGTGCTCAACCCGGAGGACTACGCCGCCCGCCGCAACATCGCCCGGTACGAGCAGACGGGGAAGATCGACGCCTGGTACCTACGGGCGCTCTCGGCGGACGCGACGCCGGCCCTGACCGGCCTGCCCGACCCGGTACGCCGCTGCACGCTGAGCTGGATCGCGGACGACCTCGAGGAGCCGGACCCCTGGTACGCCTGGAACCTCGGCCGGGTCCGGGCGCGCGCGGCGCTCGACCGGGTCGGGCCGGGCGCCATCGGCGGCCCGCGCGACTGTCGGGCCGCCGACCAGTTCGACCTGCCGAAGCGCCGCCGGTGACAGGCCCGCCGTCCCCGGGTCGACCGGGGACGGCGGGTGCTCAGCCGAGGCGGTCGGCCGGCGTGGTCCGGAGCAGCCAGGCCAACGACATCCTGGCGACGAGCAGCGCGACCCGGCCGGTGCTCAGGCCGGCGCCGTGCCCCGGACCGCCCAGGCCCGGGCGGTGAGCCGGACCGACCCGTCCGGCGCCACGGGCATCCGGGCCGACAGCAGGTCGCGCAGGCGGGCCCGATCCGGCGCCGTCAGGGAGGCGACGTACGTCGGGGCGGGACCCTGTCCGCCCAGGAACGGGGTCCAGTAGTCGTCGAAGTCCGCGAACACCGTGGGCACGTCGACGGGCCGGACCGCCACCGCCGTCAGGCCGGCGTCGGTCCACAGCCCGCGCAGGGACTCCGGGTCGCACACCGCGAACCGGCGGCCCTCGTCCCGTTCGGCCACGGCCGGGTCGAGCAGGGCGGCGGCGTCCCAGAAGTGACGCAGCAGCGCCATGCCCCCGGCGTAGTCCCAGACGTAGGCGGCGGCCGTTCCGCCCGGCCGGGTGACCCGGGCGAACTCGGCGGCGGCGCGCGCCGGCTCGGGCACGAAGTTGACCGCCAGGCCGCTGACGACGACGTCGACGCAGTGGTCGGGCAGCGGCAGCGCCCGGGCGTCGCCGACCTGGAAGGCCGCCCGCGCGTCGCCGACCGCCGCGCGGGCGTACGCCACGAAGCCCGGCGAACGGTCGACGCCCGCGACGTACGCCGGGTCGGCCAGCGTCAGCACGGTCGACGTGAGCGCGCCCGTGCCGCAGCCCACGTCCAGCCAGCGCCGGCCCGGCGGCACGGCCAGCCAGTGCAGGAACTCCCTCGCGACGGGGCGGCTCCACCGGCCCACGTACGCCTCGTAGGCCTTGCCGTCCGCCCAGACCGGGTGCGCCATGCGCAGACCATACGACGTACGCGGCGTCGCGGGCAGGGCGGCAGGCCCGGGCCGGTTCGCGGTGGTTCGAGTCGATCAGCCAGACTCGGTCGTACCCCCGAGCCCGCCCGACAGCCGCCGAGCACCCCCGTACCCCTCATCCAATGGTTGGAGCGCATGTCCCACACCCTCCTGATCTGGTTGGTCGGCGGCGTCCTGCTGGTGGGCGCGGGCCTCGCCACGACCCTGCTGCCCAGGTGGCGGGCGCGCGGGCTGGAGCACCGGACCGCCTGGTCCGCCGCCCGCGCGGCCATCGAGAGCGCGGCCGTCAGCCGGGACGCGGCGGCGGCCCGGGTGCCGGCGGCCGAGCGGCTGCTGGCCCGCGCCGAGTCGATCGCCGCCGCGCGCGGCGGGGCGTCCGCGGCCCGGGCGGCGGCGGAACACGCGCGCGAGGCCGACCGGTTGTGGCGGGCGCACCAGTGACCGCCCGCCGCCACCACGGCCGCGACCTGCTGCGCTGGGCGCTCCTCGGCATCGCCGTGGTCGTCCTGGTGGTCTTCCTGCTCGCCCAGCGGCAGAGCGTCGACGTCAGCTACGGCCGGTCGCCGGCCGCCACGGCGAAGCTCGAGGAGGGCTCGGCCGGTGAGCTGAGCGACGCGAGCGTGCCCTCGGTGGCCGAGATGACGGCGCTGGTGGCCGCCGATCCCGTGGTGCGGCTCCCCGGCTCGACCGCGCGCTGGAACGAGCAGCGGGTCCGCGAGGCCGCCGGTGGCGACGCCGTCCGCATCCTGGTCGCGCCGCCCGGGCTCGACGAGGACGAACGCGACCGGGTGCGGGACGTGGAGAACGCGACCGTCCGGGTGATCGGCACCGAGGTCAGCGGCGGCATATACCAGGCCGTACCCGACACCCTGCCCGGCTGGCGGGCCCAGTTCGCCACCGCCGACGTGACGGGCCCGCTGGTGACGTTGATCGCCGCGCTGCGGGACGCGCCCGACCCGCCCGAGCACGACGAGCTGCGCTGGCGTGCGCCGACCGACCGGGAGCTGGCCGCCGTCGCCGCCGACCTGCGGGCCACGGGCCTGCACCTCGGGGCCGGGGCCACGCTGACCGGCGTCCCCGGCGACGCCGCGCGCAACGCCTTTCCAGACGGCGCCCGCTACGTGGCGCTGCCCGCGCAGCCGTTCGGCGAGCCGGTGCCCCGGTACGGGCCGGCGCTGGCCGAGCTGTTCCCGGGCACGCCGATCGTCGTGATGTACGGCCTCTGGATCGAGTACCACGGCCCGGCGGCGGACGACTTCGCGGAGCTGGCCGGGGCGAGTTTCTACGGCCAGTTCGGCGGCCGGCTGAGCCGCTACGACTACCCCCAGGGCAACGTGCTGGCGGCTTACCTGAACCGGGTCACCGACCTGCGCTACTCGGGGCTGTTCGACCGCCCGCTGCCGTACCGGCCGATCGACCCGCTGCGGGTGGCGCTGCCCGCCCTGCCGTGGCTCTTCGCGGGCTGCGTGGCGGCGTTCCTGATCCTCTCGGTCCGGTCGCTGCGCCGGCCGGACGGCGTGGGGGTCCGGCGCGGCGACCCGGGGCGGGGTGGCACGCCCGCCCGGTTGGCCGGTCTCACCGCCCTCGCCGTCGAGATGTCCCTGCTCACCGACGCCCGCAGCGATCCGGCGCTGACCCGGGGCGTCGTCAAGCTCCAGGCCGCCCGCGCCGCGCTGGACGAGGGGCTGCCGGACCGCCACGTGCGTACGTTGCTGAACGAGGCGGCCGACGAGCTGGACGACGGCGCGCGGACGCTGGGGATCGCCAGCTACCGCCCGGATCTCTACCTTCGGGGCAGGTTGTCGTGAGACGGTCCGGACGACGATGGCTCGGTGACCTGTTCGGCACGCCCTTCGGCGTCGCCGTGCTGGCCTGTCTGGCGCTGGCCGGCTGGGCGTTGTGGACCGGCGGGGTACTGGACGGCCCGATCGCCCGCCAGGTCCGCGCCTCGTCGGTGTACGCCGCACCGGGCGTCGACCTGGACCGGGCCGCGGCCGAACGGGTGATCGGCAACCGCAGGCTGGTCGTGCTGCTGCTGGAGCCGGGCGCGGACCTGCGGCGGGGTTGCCGCCAGGTCGAGCGCGCCGCCGACGGGACGGTCGTGCTGGTGATGAGCCGCGACGGAAACGAGTACGACACCTACGGGTGCGCGCTGCTGCCCGGGCGCGACGACGAGAACTTCGGTCGGGCGGCCGTGGCGGAGATGACCGTCGGCCGGGGCGTCGACACCTTCGCCGACCGCCCCCTGGAGGCGCTGAAGGTCGTCACCGTCAACTACGACCTGCTGGTGAAGGCCGGCACCGTTCCGGACGGCGCGCGGACGATCAGCCCGTCACTGCCCCGCTTCCTGCTCGCTTCCGCGGCGATCGTCGCCGTCGTCGCCGGGGCGACGGTGCTCTACGTCGGGGGCCGCCGCGCGGGCCGGCTCGCGGACGCCCGTCGCCGCCGCCGCGACGAGAACGCCGACGCCCGCAGCGCGCTCGGCGCCGCCGCCGCGGTGCTGGCCCAGCAGATCATCGACCTGGACCAGCGGTACGCCTGGGCGGAGCGCCATGCCCACGTCAGCGGCGTCGAGGAGGGGTTCGGCAGGAGGTACCTGGCGTTGACGTCGGACTACGCCGCGCTGCTCGACCGCGTCGCGGCGGTGGACACGGACGACGAGGACGCCGTACGCCGGCTCGTCGACCGCGTCGACGCGCTGAGCCGGCGGGCGTCGACGATCACCGGGTCGCCGGCCGGGGACGGGGCCCGCCCGAGGGCCGCCCGGAGCGGCAGCGCCCCGCCCGCAGCCGACTGACGGGGAACGACGAACGGCGTCGACGACGACCGCCGCCGGCCTGATCGGCTGAGACCGTGCCGTTCACTGCGGCGCCGGCCGTACGGTGGCACCGGTTTTCTCCTGGCCGCGGAAGCGACGGCGGTGTTCGGCCGGGGTGACGCCGGCGACCCGCAGGAACGCGCGGCGCATCGTCTCGGCCGAGCCGAAGCCGCAGGCGCGGGCGATGGAGGCGACGCCGGCGTTCCCCGTCTCCAGCAGCGCGCGTGCCGCGTGCACCCGCATCCGTTCGACGTACCGGGCCGGCGTGGTGCCGATCTCGTGGCGGAACAGCCGGGTCAGGTGGCGCTCGCTCACCGCGGCGCGGGCGGCCATGGCGGCGAGGCTGTGCTCACCCGCCGGTTCCGCCACGACCGCGTCGAGCACCCGGCGCAGGACCGGTGCCCGCGGCGCCGGCCCGGCGTCCGGGGTCTCGAACTGCGCCTGACCGCCGGGTCGCTGGAGAAACACGACCAGATACTTGGCGACGGTCCGCGCGCGGTCGACGCCGAGGTCCTCGGCCACGAGGGCGAGCGCGAGGTCGATGCCCGCGGTCACCCCGGCCGAGGTGACGACCGGACCGTCCCGGACACAGATGGCATCGGGTTGCACCGCCACGCGCGGGAACCGGGCCGCCAGCTCGGCGCAGGCCGCCCAGTGGGTGGTGGCCCGCCGCCCCTCCAGCAGGCCCGCCTCGGCCAGCACCAACGCTCCCGTGCAGACCGAGGCGACCCGCCGGGCCGCCAGGCCGATCCGCCGCACCTGCGCGACGACGGCGGCGGGTGGGCGGTGGCCGGCCTGCAAGCCGTAGCCCGCGACCATCAGCGTGTCGACGGGGGTACGGACCTCCGGCAGCGCCAGGTCGGCCCCCAACGGCACGCCGACGTCGGTGTGCACCGGTCTCCCGTCGGGGGACGCGATCCGCAGCCGGTAGCCGCCGGAGCCGTTCAGGACCTGGACCGGTCCCGCCACGTCCAGGAGGACCGCGCCGTCCCACACCACGAGGACGATCTCGTGCCCGTTCTCTGCCACCACACCCTGTAGGTCCGCCGTACCGGCCGGTTGGTTCCCGCCAGGGGGGCCCCTTCGGCGCGTACGCGCACCAGCCCCGCCGATCCGGACCGGGGCCCCTCGGATCCGGACCTGCCTCGCGGGCCCCGGAACCAGGGCCGCGGCGTGACCGACCACCGGGACATGAGGGAGCTCAGCTCGACCGACAGGAGGCAGTGGATGTTCGACATGGACGTCGACCGGCGGACGGTGTTGCGGGCGGCGGTGGCCGGTGGGGCCGGCGTCGGCCTGGCCGCCACCGGCCTCGGCGACCCGGCCCGGGCGGGGCGCCCCACCGACCCGGCCCCCCGGAAGCTACGCATCGCGATCCTGCTCTTCGACGGGATCGCCCCGATCGACGCGATCGGCCCGTACGAGGTGCTGTCCCGGATCCCGGGCGCCTCGGTGGTGACCGTCGGCAAGCGGACCGGCCCGGTCCGGACGAACGACGGCGTGATCGCGCTCGGGGTGGACCGCACGCTCAGTCAGGTGGCCCGGACCGACGTGCTGCTGGTGCCCGGCGGAGACATCCGCGGTGTCCAGGCGGATCCCGACACGATCCGGTGGATCCAACGGATCCACCGGCACACGACGTGGACCGTCGCGGTCTGCACCGGCACCCTGGTCCTGGGCACGGCCGGCCTGCTGCGCGGGCTGCGGGCGACGACGTACTGGAACGTCAGGGACCAGCTCGCCCAGTTCGGCGCGACCTACGTGCCGGGCCGCTTCGTCGAGGCGGGCCGGATCATGACCGCCGCCGGCATGTCCGCCGGGATCGACATGTCCCTGCACCTCGCCGCGAAGCTCGCCGACGAACGGATCGCGCAGGCACTCCAGCTGGTCGTGGAATACGACCCGGACCCGCCGTTCGACACCGGCAGCCCCGGAAAGGCCGGCCCGGAACTGGTGCGCCTGGCGCTGGAGCTGCTGGGCCAGCCCGGTCCCCGCTGACGGTCGGAGGGCGGCCGTACCCGTCGACCCAGGGCGTCGGGTACGGTCCGCCCTGGGTCACGGCGGTGCCTGCGGGGCTCGAGGGCTCACCGAGGGCGGAGACCCTTGGCCGGGCACGCGTCCGCCGCCGAGGTGCTGAAGCCGTCCACCAACGCCGTCGATGGTGGTCTGAATCATCGCCGCGACTCGCCCCGAAGCACCTTCGAACGGACCGGTCGAATGCAGCGGCAAAGACCTCGTAGCGATTGCTTCGTTGACCGCGACAACCTGTCAGGCCCTACGACAAGCACGGCAGCTGTCGATTTCCAATCCATCTCGGTGGAGGCAAGGCAAAGTTCCGGGGAGGGTGAGGCGGTCGGATGCGGAAGCGCCTGGATTCCGCCTCGTTACCACGGGTGCATTACCATGCGTCGCATGCCCACAGTGGATGGCGGATCACCTTCGAAGCCTTCCGTCGTCAAGCGGCTGCTTGACGATCGGTCCGTGGCGTTCTGGCAGGTTGCGTCGGGCGCCTGTGCGGTGATCACGCTGATCGCCGCGTGCAGCACGTGGGGATGGACGCGATTGCGCTCACCAGAAGATCAAGTGAAGGACAATCCGACTGCCGAGTCAGCACCGGCCATGACCAGCCCACCCAGTCCGAAGCCACCGACCACCCAGGCGGAACCGTCGACGCAGTCCTCATTCGTGGCTCGCGAAACAAAGTACCTGACGACTTTGGAGCCGGTGAAAGAGTATTCCTGGTGGGGCAAGTGGGCCGACGCGCCAGCGACCGTCAACGATGTCGCCTACAAGCGGGCCATCACGACCTCGACATGCGGATACGACCTTTACCGCGAGTATCTCGTCAAACGTCAGTATAAGTACTTCCGGGCCGATGTCGGCATCGCCGACGACACCGAAGACGCCTTCGAAGCGGAAGTGCACGTCGTAGACGAACAGGGCATGGTCCTCGAGCGTGCGACGATCCGACCAGGCGCGCCTGCGTCCTTCGACGTCCCGGTCGATGAAGTGCTCCGCTTGAAGCTCCTCGTCAAGGAGGGCGGCTGCTGGACCCGCACGGTGGTGTGGGGCGACGCGCGCTTAGTGCGATAGGTGGGTACTGCATCCGGCTGCCGTGATCGCGTCCAGGAGCGCTCCGGCCGTCCTGGAGCCGGAGCGCCTCTGGGTAAGACGGCAACCGCCTCTCGCACCCCGTCAGCGGCAAGGATCCGAGCTGATGCGGCAGCACGTCTCCGAGAGGGTTGTACGCAACCCCAGCGACCGGGATCGCTTCCTCGTACCACCGCGTCCAGTATCCGGCCTTGTTGCCGGCCACCAGGAGCACCGCCTGCGACCAGGGATCGAAGACAAACAGAACGGCGGCGTCCCGCCCAGACCTCGGCCGCAGCTCTTTGAGCTTGCTGATGCTCGACGAAACGCTGAGGTTCTTAAAAGCTGCGGCCGGGGAGTCGGCCTCGCTCGACCGCTGACAACTGAGTGGGGCGGGCGGGACTCGAACCCGCGACCGAGGGATTATGAGATCAAGTTGCCCGCTCCGTCGACCTGGGTAGATCGGGGTCTAGCAGCAGAAACGCCTGTCGACATCTCACACCACTTCCCCGCCATCCATCGACCTCTTGCGGACTAGATGCGGACCGCCCGCTGGGCTAAGACCCGCTACCATGCTTGACCGATAGCAGTGAGCATGCTACAGTGGACGACGCCTGCCGTGCATAGTAGAAGCGTCAGTTCGAGTCGGACCCGCAGGCTTACATATTCGACTGACATCGAGGGCAAGAAGGAGCCCCTGATGTTTGTCGAATTTTTTTGTGTCCTACTCCTGGTCAACTGCATCGCTTGGTCCCTAGTCGCCGCGCTCATTGTGCTGCGAGCTGATCCTTGTGACCTTCCGGCGATCACTCGTCATCTCGGCGCCTGGTTCGGCGCCCATGCCGACGCTGTTGATCAAACGGCCCAGGCTGCGTCTGAGTTGACGGACGCGGGCGCCTAGGTCAGCGGATCTCCTCGTCGGGCAGTCGCCAGACCGTCCAGCCTCCCCGGACGGGGACAAGGTGGAGCGCCCTACCGGACGAACGACCTTGGCCC
>NZ_JBPQTK010000130.1:0-16117 GCF_051386315.1 Micromonospora sp. URMC 107 | reverse complement strand
CGCCGGCACCCGCCCCCGCCGGACCGCCGGCCCTCGCGCCCACCGGCCGGGGCGACGTCGGGCCCGGGCCGGCGGGCGACGGCGGGTACCGGCTGCTGGTCACCGACCGGGTGGTGCCGCTCGACGACCGGACCGCCGTGCTGCGGCCCCCGTCGCTGGTCGCCGGCGTCGGCGCCAGCCGGGGCGTGCCCGCCGCCGAGGTGCGCGGCCTGCTCGACCGGGTGCTCGCCGAGGCCGGCCTCAGCCCGGCCAGCCTGCGGCACCTGGCCAGCGCCGACATCAAGGCCGACGAGGCGGGCATCCGGGCGACCGCCGACGCGCTCGGCGTACCGCTGGTGACGCATCCGGCGTCGGCGCTGGCGGCGGTCGACGTGCCGCACCCCAGCGAGGTGGTCCGCGCCGCCGTCGGCACCCCCAGCGTCGCCGAGGCGGCGGCGCTGCTCGGCGGCGACGCCGACCTGCTGGTGCCGAAGACCGCGACGGCGATGGCCACCGTCGCCGTCGCCCGGCACGCCCCGCGCGGCCGGCTGGCGATCGTCGGCCTCGGGCCCGGCGCGCCGGACCTGCGCACCGCCCGCGCGGTGACCGAGCTGCGCCGCGCCGCCGTGGTCGTCGGCCTGGACCAGTACGTCGACCAGGTCCGCGACCTGCTGCGCCCCGGCACCCGGGTGCTCGCCAGCGGGCTCGGCGCCGAGGAGGAGCGGGCCCGCGCCGCCGTGGCCGAGGCGACCGCCGGGCACGCCGTGGCGCTGGTCGGCTCCGGCGACGCCGGCGTGTACGCGATGGCCAGCCCCGCCCTGGAGTACGCCGACGAGCGGATCGACGTGGTCGGCGTGCCCGGGGTGACCGCCGCGCTGGCCGCCGGGGCCCTGCTCGGCGCGCCGCTCGGCCACGACCACGCCTACCTGAGCCTGTCCGACCTGCACACCCCGTGGGAGGTCATCGCCCGCCGGGTGGCCGCCGCGGCCGAGGGCGACTTCGTGGCGCTGCTCTACAACCCGCGCAGCCGGGCCCGCGACTGGCAGCTCGGCGCGGCGCTGGCGGCCTTCGCCGCGCACCGGCCGCCGGACACCCCGGTCGGGGTGGTGCGCAACGCCAGCCGGGCCGGCGAGCAAGTGCACCTGGCCACCCTGGCCACCCTCGACCCGGCGCTGGTCGACATGTACAGCGTCGTGGTGGTGGGCAGCAGCCAGACCCGGATCGTGGCCGGCCGGATGGTCACCCCGAGGGGGTACCGGTGGCGGCCGTGACCATCGGCGCCTGCCAGGGCTGCGGCGCCTGCCTGCTCACCTGCCCGACGCACGCGATCCGGCCGGTGCCCGGCGGCCTCGCCGTCCGCGCCGACCGCTGCACGGGCTGCCTGGAATGCCTGGAGATCTGCCCGGTGGACGCGATCCGCGCCACGGACACCGACGAACGTGGAGGGAACCGATGAGTTCGACCGCGCTCAGCGCCGCACCACCGGCCGGCCCGTGGAGCCGCGCCGAACGGCTGCGCCTCGGCGGCATCGTGCTCGCCGTCGCCGTGCTGCACGTCGCCGGCTGGAGCCTCTACCTGTACTGGAACGACCAGCCCGCCGCGGCCGGCGGCCTCGCCGGGGCCGGCACGCTGGCGTACCTGCTCGGGGTGCGGCACGCCTTCGACGCCGACCACATCGCGGCGATCGACGACACCACCCGGCTGATGCTGCTGCGCGGGCGGCGCCCGGTCGGCGTCGGCTTCTTCTTCGCGCTCGGGCACAGCGCGGTGGTGCTGCTGCTGGCCCTGGTCGTCGGCCTCGCCTCGGCCAACCTCGCCGGCCCCGGGCTGGCCGGGGCGCGCGAGGTGGGCGCCACCGTGGCGGTCGTCACCGCCACCGTGTTCCTCGCCCTGGTCGCGGCGCTCAACGCGGCGGTGCTGGCCGGCCTGGCCCGGCTCTGGCGCCGGCTGCGCCACGGCGAGCTCGACGAGCGGGAACTGGACCTGCACCTGCTCAACCGGGGGCTGGTGCAGCGCGTCCTCGGCTCCCGGGCCCGGGCGCTGGTGCGTTCCTCCTGGCACATGGCCCCGGTCGGGTTCCTCTTCGGCCTCGGCCTGGAGACCGCCAGCGAGGTGACCCTGCTCGCCCTGTCGGCGAGCACGGCCGCCGCCGGCGGGCTGCCGGTGCTCGCCCTGCTGACCCTGCCGCTGCTCTTCGCGGCCGGCATGTCCGCCATGGACACCGCCGACAGCCTGCTGATGAGCCGCGCCTACTCGTGGGCGTACCGGCAGCCGGCCCGCCGGCTCTACTACAACCTGGCCACCACGGCCGTGACGGTGCTGGTCGGCGCCCTCGTCGCCAGCGTCTACGCGGCCGGTCTGCTGGTCGACCACCTCGGGGTGTCGGCGCTGGCCGGGTACGCGGGGATCGCCGGGCACTTCGAGCAGCTCGGGTACGCCGTCGTGGTCCTGTTCGTGCTCGCCTGGGCCGGGGCGGTGGCGCTGTGGAAGCTGGGCCGCTACGACCAGCGCTACGGCGCCGCCGCGACGGAGGTGCGGTCGTGAGCCGGGTCGTGCACCCCATCGAGCGGGAGTCCTACCGCATCCTGCGCTCCCGCGTCGACCTCACCCACCTGCCGCCGCTGACCCGGGCCGTCACCGAGCGGGTGGTGCACGCCAGCGCCGACCTCGACTACGTCACCGACCTGGTCTGCGACGAGGCGGCCCTGGCCGGCGGGCTGGCCGCCCTGCGCGCCGGCGCGCCGGTGGTGACCGACGTGGCGATGGTCGCCGCGGGCATCACCGGCCGGGAGACGGTCTGCCCGGTCGCCGAGCCCGCCGCCGCCGAGCTGGCCCGCGCGGTGGGGATCACCCGGTCGGCGGCGGCGGTGCGGATCGCCCTGGACCGGGTCGGCCCCGGCGCGGTGTGGGTGGTCGGCTGCGCGCCGACCGCACTGGAGGAACTGATCACCCTGGACGCCCGGCCGGCGCTGGTCGTCGGGCTGCCGGTGGGCTTCGTCGGCGCCGCCGAGTCGAAGGCGGCGCTGCGGGCCAGCGGCCTGCCCGGAGTGTCCAACCGGGGCGAGAAGGGCGGCTCGGCGGTCGCCGCCGCCGCCCTCAACGCCCTGCTGTACGTGGAGGAGAAGCAGTGAGCGCTCTGGTCATCGTCGGGCACGGCACGCGCAGCGCGGCCGGGGTCGACCAGTTCGTCGCGTTCGTCGAGCGGGTCCGTCGCCGCGCCGCCGGCACCCTCGGCGACGTCGAGGGCGGCTTCATCGAGCTGTCCCGGCCGCCGCTCACCGACGCGGTCGGCGCGCTCGTGGCGCGGGGGCACCGCGCGCTGGTCGCGCTGCCGCTGGTGCTGACCGCCGCCGGGCACGGCAAGGGCGACATCCCCGCCGCGCTGGCCCGCGAGCGGGAGCGCCACCCCGGCCTCAGCTACGTCTACGGCCGGCCGCTGGGCCCGCACCCGCTGCTGCACACCGCCCTGGAGCAGCGCATCGACGCCGCCCTCGCCGGCGACGACCGGGCCGGCACCTGGGTGGCGCTGATCGGGCGCGGCTCCACCGACCCGGACGCCAACGCCGAGGTCGCCAAGGTGGCGCGGCTGCTCTGGGAGGGGCGTGGCTACGCCGGCGTCGAGCCGGGCTTCGTCTCGCTCGCCGAGCCCTCGGTGCCGGCGGTGCTGGACCGGCTGCGCCGGCTCGGCGCCCGGCGGATCGTCGTCGCGCCGTACTTCCTCTTCGCCGGGGTGCTGCCGGACCGGATCGTCGCGCAGTCGGCCGCGTTCGCCGCCGCCCACCCCGACCTGGACGTGCGGGTGGCCGACCTGATCGGCGACTGCGACGCCCTCGCCGACCTGGTCCTCGAACGGCACGCCGAGGCGCGCCGCGGGGACATCCGGATGAACTGCGACACGTGCGCGTACCGGGTGCTGATGCCGGGCTTCGCCGACAAGGTGGGCCGGCCGCAGACCCCGCACGACCACCCCGACGACCCGGTCGACGGCCACGGCCACCACCACCACGACCACCACGGCCACGGCCACGGGCATGACCACGGCCAGCACGGGCACGGGTCGGGTCACCACCACGGGCCCGGCCCGCGACCGGGGCAGGTCGCCGTGGTCGGTGGCGGGCCCGGGCCCGACGACCTGATCACCGTACGGGGCAGGGCGCTGCTGGACGCGGCGGACGTGGTGGTGGTCGACCGGCTCGCCCCGCGGGGACTGCTCGCCGGGCTGCGCCCGGGGGTGGAGGTGGTCGACGCGGCGAAGGTGCCCCGGGGACCCGCGATGGGGCAGGACGCGATCAACGCCGCCCTCGTCGCGCACGCCCGCGCCGGGCGGCGGGTGGTCCGGCTCAAGGGCGGCGACCCGTACGTCTTCGGGCGCGGCCACGAGGAGGTGCAGGCCTGCCTGGCCGCCGGGGTGGACGTGACCGTGGTCCCCGGAGTGACCAGCGCGGTCGCGGCGGCGGCCCTGGCGGGGGTGCCGGTGACCCACCGGGGCGTCGCGCACGACGTCACCGTCGTCTCCGGGCACCTGCCGCCCGGGCATCCCGACTCGCTGGTCGACTGGGCGGCGCTGGGCCGGGCCCGGGGCACCCTGGTGCTGCTGATGGCCGTGGACACCGTCGACAAGATCGCCGCGGTGCTGGTCGAGCACGGCCGGGCCCCGGACACCCCGGTCCTCGCGGTGCAGGACGCCGGGCACCCCGACCAGCGCGCCGTGCACGCTCGGCTGGACGAGATCGGCGCGGTGGCCGCCCGCGAGCGGATCGCCCCGCCGGCCGTCTTCGTCCTCGGCCCGGTGGTCGACCTGCGCCTCTCCGCCGGGCCGCCGGACCCGGACCGCTGACCGGCCGGGCCCGGGTCGTGCGGCCGGCGGCTCAGCCGGTGACGACCCGGGCCAGGGCGAAGCCGGCGGTGGCGGCGGCGAGGCCGGCGACCACGCTGGACAGCACGTTGACCAGCGCGAGGAACCGCCGGCCCCGGCGGGCCAGCCGCAGCGTCTCGTAGCCGAAGGTGGAGTACGTGGTCAGCGCGCCGCAGAAGCCGGTGCCGAGCAGCGCGCCGGCGGTCGGGCCGACGGGCAGCCCGACCAGGAGGCCGAGCAGCAGCGACCCGGCCACGTTGACGGTCAGCGTGCCCCACGGGAAGGCGCTGCCGAGCCGGGCCTGCACCGCCCGGTCGGTGAGGTAGCGCAGGGGCGCGCCGACGGCCGCGCCGAGCGCGATCAGCAGGACGGTCACCGGCCGGCCCCGTGTCCCGGCCGCCCGTGGCGGGCGGCGCCGAGCAGCCGGCCGGTGACGGCGTCGCCGAGCCAGACCGCGACCAGCGCGCCGAGCAGGGTCGCGGCCAGGTAGCCCAGGGCGACCTCCGGCGCGCCGGCGTCGAGCGCCAGCCGGGCGTCCACCGCGTACGTGGCGAAGGTGGTGTAGCCGCCGAGCACCCCCACGCCGAGGAACGGGCGCAGCAGCGGTCGGCGGCCGCCGGAGCGGTCCAGCACCGCCATCAGGACGCCGATCAGCAGGCACCCGGTCAGGTTGACGGCGAAGGTGGCCCACGGGAAGCCCGCCGGGCCGTGCGGGACGGCGTGCTGGAGGCCGGCCCTCGCCAGGGCGCCGAGCGCGCCCCCGGCCGCGACGCAGCCGAGCACCGCGCCGGGGCGGGCGGCCAGCTCGCCCCGGTCGGCGGGTACGCGTAGGTCGACGTCGGGGTCGACGCGCGGATCCGGTCCGGTCACCTCGCCCTCCCCGCCGGTGCCACGGGCAGGGCCCCCGGTGTGCGCCCGCCAGCCTAGCGCCCGGCGCGGCGGTCGTCGGGCGTCAGCGCACCCCGGCGACGGCGGCGTCGGGGCCGCCCCGCCACACCGTGCCCACCTCGGCGAAACCGGCGGCGGCCAGCACGGAGAGGTGCCAGGAGACCGGCGGGTTCCACTCCGGGCTGTGCCCGGTGGGGTAGATGGCACGCCGCTGCGCGACGAGCGGTCGCAGCGTCGGGTCGGCCTCCGCCCGCTCCCACCACTCCGACCAGGACAACGCGGCGCCGGCGGCGTACCGGGCCGCCCGCCGGTCCCGGGCCCGGTCGAGCAGGCGCTTGCTGAGCTGCGGCAGCGCGTCGTCGGGCATGTGGTCGGCGTTGACCAGGATCCCGCCCGGCCGCAGCAGGTCGCGCAGCTCGGCGTAGAGCCGTTCGAGCCGCTCGGCCGGCAGCCAGTGCAGCGCGGTGGCGGTGAGGACGGCGTCGTAGTCGCGGTGGGGGAGCGCGGCGTGCCAGTCGGGCCGGCCCAGGTCGGCGGTGACGACGGTGACCCGGTCCCCGAGCGAGGCGCGGGCGAGGGCGAGCAGCGCCGGGTCGAGGTCCACCAGGGTCACCTCGGCGTCGGGGAAGCGGCGCAGCGTCCGGTCGGAGATGGTGCCGGTGCCGCCGGCCAGGTCGAGCAGCCGCAGCCGGTCGTCGTCGCGGACCGCGTCGACCGCGTCGAGCATCGCCGTGAACCGGTGCTCCCGGTCCGGCAGGTACGCCTCCTGCTGGCGGTCCCAGCTCTCCTGCCAGGCCGCGACATCGTTTATGTAAGGACTCATACGGGCCAGGCTAGTTACGGCAGCGAAGCGCGTCCAGAGGTTGTTGCCAGTTATTTGCAACAACCAGATGTCGGCAGGAAGGTGGATGGATGGCGCAGCCGCCACGCCGACGCGCCGTCTTGCCGGGGATGTGCCGGGGCGCAGGGCGCCTACCTGGGGTTCCTCGCAGTTCCGGGAGTCCGACGAGCGGATCGAGGCGAGGCTGGACGCGCTGCTGCGCGAGCGGAACCTGGATCCGGAGAACCCGTGATCCCGGCGCGACGCCGCTGACCGGCCCGCCGACGCCCACCCGGCGGTCGAGGAACGGCACGACGCTGCCCGCCAGCCGGCACGGCCGCCGCTGGTGGCGGGCGCGCGGGCGGGCGTACGGTACCAAGATCGACGGTCGAGGGGACCGTCCCGGACGGGGTGGAGCGGTCGATGGCGGGACGCGGTGGATCGTCGGCCGGCGGCGGGGCGGCGGAGGTGGCCGGGCGCAACGCCGCGTACGACATGTTCGCCGCCGACGTCGCCTCCCGGGGGCTCGGCATCGAGCTGGTGGACGCCGCCGACGGCGCGGCGGTGGCCCGGATGCGGGTGACCGGCGCGATGGTCAACGGCCACGCCATCGCCCACGGCGGGTTCGTGTTCCTGCTCGCCGACACCGCGTTCGCGCTGGCCTGCAA
Organism: Micromonospora sp. URMC 107; assembly: GCF_051386315.1. Taxonomy (NCBI): domain Bacteria; kingdom Bacillati; phylum Actinomycetota; class Actinomycetes; order Micromonosporales; family Micromonosporaceae; genus Micromonospora; species Micromonospora sp. URMC 107. Next base: position 8,907 of record NZ_JBPQTK010000130.1, on the reverse strand, counting down.
CAGCCACGGCCCGGCCACCGTCGCCGCCGGCGGCGAGATCACCTTCGTCCGTCCCGCCCGCGAGGGGGACCTGCTGACGGCGCACGCCACCGAGCGCACCCGGTACGGCCGCAGCGGCATCTACGACGTCACCGTCACCCGGGACGACGGCGCGGTGGTGGCGGAGTTCCGGGGCCGCAGCCGCACCCTGCCCCCGACCGCCGGCTGAGCCCCGCCGCCGGTTGGGCCCCGCCGCCGGTCGGGGTCGCCCGGCCGGTGCCCCCACGACGGGCTCCGCCGCGGCTAGCATCGACGCGGTGCGAGTACTCGTGGTCTCCGCGCCGTTGATCGGGCACGTCGCCCCGCTGCTGCCGCTGGCCGCCGCGCTGCGCGACGCCGGGCACGAGGTGCTCGTCGCCACCGCCGCCGACGGCCTGCGGGCGGCGCGGCCCGGGGTCCCGGCGCGCGACGTCGCGCCGGCGTTCGACTTCGGACGGATCGCCCGCGGCGTGCTGCTGCGCCACCCGCTGATCGCCCGGGCCGAGCTGGCCGGCACCGGCGGCACCCGGGGCGCCGGGCTGCTCTTCGGCGCGGTCAACGACCAGCTCGCCGACGGGGTGGTCGCCGTCGCCGGGGAGTGGAAGCCCGACCTGGTGATCCACGAGCCGTTCGCGGTGGCCGGGGCCCTCGCCGCCGCGACGCTCGGCGTGCCCGCCGTACGCCAGGAGAACGCCCTCTTCGACGGCCGCGAGCTGGCCCGGGCCACCCTGGCGCGGCTGGGTCCGGCCCTGCGCCGGCACGGCCTGACCGAGCTGCCGCCGCCGGCCGCCGCCATCGCCGTCGCCCCGCCCAGCCTGCTGCGCCAGGACGGCTGGCCGATGCGCTACGCCTCCGTTGCCGGCGGCGAGCTGCCGGAGTGGCTGCGCGAGCCGGGGGAGCGGCCACGGGTGCTGGTCAGCCGCAGCACCGTCGCCGGCCCGGGCAGCGCCGGGCCGATGCCGGCCGTCGTCGCCGCCGCCGACCGGGTCGACGCCGAGTTCGTGCTGGTCCGCCCGGACGCGCGGCTGGCCCGCCGGGCGCTGCCCGGCAACGTGCGTACGGTCGACTGGGTCCCGATCCCCGCGGCGCTGCCGGCGAGCGCGGCGCTGGTGCACCACGGCGGCGCGGGCAGCGTCCTCAGCGCGCTGATCGCCGGGGTGCCGCAGCTGGCCACCGTCGGGGCGGGCGACCGGCGGCACAACGCCGAGCTGGTGGCCGCGCGCGGGGCCGGCATCGCGGTCCGGACCCGCGACATCACCGCCGACACCCTGACCCGGCTCGTCACCGACACCGCGCTGCGCGACGCGGCGCGGCAGGTCGGCGCCGAGATCGCCGCCATGCCGGCGCCGGGCGAGCTGGTGCGGCGGCTGGAATCGCTGCGCTGACGCCGGCGCCGGCGGCCCGACGGGGGTGGCGGGCGGTCGCCTTCCTCGACGGGCGGTGGCCTGGCCCGCCGCCACGCCGTGCGGGCCGCGTGCCCGCCGTCAGCCGAGGCGGGCCAGGTCCTCGGGGGTGAGCCGGATCGCCCCGGCCGCCACGTTCTGCGCCAGGTGCTCCGGGTCGCCCGTGCCGGGGATGGCCAGCACGTGCCGCCCCTGGTGCAGCGTCCAGGCCAGGCGGATCTGGTGCGTGGTCGCGCCGTGCGCGTGCGCCACCGCCCGTACGGCCCCGTCGTGGTCGCCGCCCGCGCCCGCCTCCCGCCCGGTGCCCGCGATCGCGAAGAACGGCACGAAGGCGATCCCCCGCTCGCCGCAGACCCGCAGCAGCTCGTCGGCCCACCGGTTCACGTCGAGGGCGTACGCGTTCTGCACGCACACCACCGGCGCGATGTCCCGCACCTCGTCCAGGTGGTCCACCCGCACGTTGGACAGGCCGAGATGCCGGATCAGCCCGGCGTCGCGCAGCTCGGCCAGGGCGGCGAACCGCTCCGCCACCGAGTCCTGCCCGGGCCGCCGGACGATCCGCAGGTTGACCACGTCAAGGTGGTCCCGGCCCAGCCGGCGCAGGTTCTCCTCCACCTCCCGGCGCAGCTCCGCCGGGGTCAGTTCCCGGTGCCGGGTCGCCTCGTCGAAGGACGGCCCGACCTTCGTGGTGACGACCAGGTCGTCCGGGTACGGCGCGAGGGCCTCGCGGATCAGGTCGACGGCGTACCGGGGCGAGCCGCTGCCCACGCCGAGCGGCCCGCCCGGCGAGACGTAGAAGGCGGCGGTGTCGATGTGGTTGACCCCGAGTTCGACGGCCCGGCGCAGGACGCGGACAGCGCGCGCCCGGTCCGGGTCGACGGTCAGCCGCATGGAGCCGAACCCCATCCGGTGCACGGTGCGGTCCCCGAGCGTCCAGGTGCCGGCGGCCGAGGCGGTGATCTCTTCGTCAGGCATCGGGCGAACCTAGCCAGTCGGCGCCGACCCGCGCACTCGGTCGGCCGCCCGATACCGCCCGGATCCGGTGCCTGTTAGCTTGGATCGTGGGGGAGATCCGTCCCTACGCCCGCTCACCGTGGCGACCGACGCGCCGCCCCGCTCACCGCGGCGGCCGGCCCGCTGCCCCGCTCACCGCGGCGGCCTGCCCCGCTCACCGCGGCGGCCGGCCCGCTGCCCCGCTCACCGCGGCGGCCGGCCCGCTGCCCCGCTCACCGCGGCGACCGGCCCGCTGCCCCGCTCACCGCCGCGACCGGCCCGCTGCCCCGCTCACCGCCGCGACCGGCCCGCTGCCCCGCTCACCGCCGCGACCGGCGCGCCGCCCCGCTCACGCGGCGACCGGCGTGCCGCGCGGCAGGGCCCATCTCGGCCTTCGCGCGCGCCCCTGCCGCCGCGCCGACGCGCCCGCTCCGCCGGCGGGCGGGACGCCCCCACCGCCGACCGCCCCGCCCGACAGGACCGACACGGCCGACGCCGACGCGGCGGCCGGTCCGAGGCCGGCGGCGGCCGTGCCCGCGCCGTTGGCGGTCGCTCCGCCGAGGTCCGTCGCCCCGCCGAGGCCGGCGGCCCGGCCGGGACCGGCCGCGTGGCCGAGGTCGGCCGTGGAGTCGTGGCCGGCCGTGGAGTCGTGGCCGGCCGTGGAGTCGTGGTCGGCCGTCAGGGCGGCGACCACCGGCGGCACGTGGGCGGTGGGAGCGCGGTCGACCACGCGCGCCGGCGGCGCGTCCGCCTCCGCCGGCCGCCCGGCCCGGCGGGCGAACGCGGCCCGCGTCGCCCTCGGCAGCCGCGCGCACGCGACCTCGCGGACCACCGCGTCGGCGACGGCGTACCGGCCGTCGGCGCGGGCGACCAGCAGACCCGTCGCGGCCAGCGCGCGCAGCACCGGGGCGGCCCGCCCGGAGGCCCAGTCGAGCAGGCGCTCCGCCGTCGCGGCGGTGACCCCCGTGCCGACGCTCGCGGCGGCCATCAGCACGGCCCGCCGCGTCCCGTCGAGGCGGTCCAGGCGGGCGTCGACCTCCCGGCGCACCGCCTCCGGCACGGAAGCCGCCGCGCCCAGCGACGCCACGTACGCGGCGGCCCGCCCGGGACTGCCACCGACCAGCGGCAGCAGCCGGGCGACCGCCGCCGGCCGGTCGGCCCGGCCGAGCAGGTGGCGCAGCAGCCGGCCGGTCTCCACCGGACGCAGCGGCGGCACCGCCAGCCGGTGCCGCCGGTCCCGTGCAGCGGGCAGCACGTCCGCCCACTCCGGAGGGTGCAGCGCCACCACCACCAGCGGCAGCGACCGCGCGGTGGCCGCCGCGAAGAGCCGGTGCAGGAAGTGGTTCAGCGCGGCGGTGGCCCGGTCGAGGTCGTCCACCGCCACCATCACCGGCTGCCGGGCGGCGAGCCCCAGCAGCGCCTCCCGCGCCACCTCGGCGCCCCGCGCCGCGTCGCCGGAGCCGTGCGGCGCGGCCAGCAGCGCCTCCAGCGCGGACACCGCCTCGGCCAGGCCGCCGGGCGGCAGCAGGTCCGTGAGGGCGGCGGTGAGTCGTCGCCGTACCGTCGCGGGCGGTTCACCGGCGCGGACGCCAGCGAGCCCGCGCACCAGGTCCGCGACGGGGGCCAGGGGCTCCGGGTAGGGCGGGCAGTGCGCGACGCACCAGCGCACCGGCGCCCCGTCCACGGTCCGCACCGCGCGGGTCAGCTCGTGCAGCAGCCGGCTGCGCCCGCTGCCGGCGGGACCGACCAGCGACAGCCAACGGGGGCTGCGGTCCCGGACGGCCCGGACGATCAGGTCCCGGGCGGCGGCCAGTTCCCGTCGCCTCCCGACCAGCGGCCCCTCGTGCCGGGGCGGGGCCGGTCGGGTCGTGCCGGTGGCGTGCCACACGTCGACGGGCGGCACCTTGCCGGCCAGGGCCACCGGCGGTACGCGGCGCTGGTCGACCAGCCCCACGGTGGCGCGGTGGGTGGCCGCGCAGAGCGCCACCCCGCCCGGCGGGGCGTACTCCTGCAACCGCGCGGCGGTGGTGATCACCGCGCCGCTGGCCACGCCGTGCCCGCCGTCGCGCGCCGCGGCCAGGTCCACCAGCGCCTCGCCGGTGGCCACCCCGGCCCGGACCCGCAGGCGCGGCGCGCCGGGCGGCGGTCGCCGGTCGAGGGCCCCCTGGATCTCCAGCGCGGCCCGCACCGCCCGGTACGCGTCGAACCCGTCGGACCGGCGCGCCCCGAACAGGGCCATCACCGCGTCGCCGACGTACTTCTCGACCACCCCGTGCCAGCGGCGCAGCACCCCGCCGACGGTGTCGAAGTACGCCCGTTGCAGGGCCCGTACGTCCTCCGGGTCGAGCCGTTCGACGAGCGCGGTCGACCCGACGATGTCGACGAACAGCACGGTGACGAGGCGTCTCTCCTCCGGCACCGGCCAGCCTGCCGATGTGAACCGCTGCTGACCAGCGACGATGGTGGGCATGGGCATGGGCATCGCACCCGCCTTTCCCCGCGGTGTCTGACGACCCCTCGGACACTGTCACCGATCCGCCGACGGGGGATCTGCCGAACGACGTATGTCGTCCCTGCGCAACCTTCGGTCGCAATGTCGACGCGGGGAGTACCACAGGCGCGAAAGACCCGTAGAACGGTGCGGGGGCCTGTGACTAGGCTGCGTGCCATGGCCAGCGACGTGGACACCACACCACTCGTCGGCCGGGCCGACCTGGTGACGACGGTGCGGTCCGCGCTGCTCGACGACGTCACGCAGGGGCACACCGCCGCCGTCTTCCTCACCGGCGAGAGCGGCGTCGGCAAGACCCGGCTGCTGCGCGAGGTGGGCGGCCGGCTGCGCGACGCCGGGGCCCTGGTGCTCACCGGATCCTGTCTGGACATCGGCGACGCGTCGCCCCTGCATCCGCTGCTCCAGGCGCTGCGCCGCCTCGACGCCGAGCTGACCGGCTCCCAGGCCCGGACCTCCTCGGCGGTCCGTGGCCTGCTGCGGATGTTCGCCGAGGAGACCGCCGGCCCGGACGGCGCCGGGGCACTGCTGGAACGGGTCTCCCGAGGGCTGCACCTGATCGCCGAGGGCCGGCCGCTGGTGCTCGTCCTCGACGACCTCCAGTGGGTCGACCGCAGCACCCGGCAGCTGCTGCTCTACCTGCTGGCCGGGCTGGGCGACCTCCAGCTCTCCGTGCTCGCGGCGGTGCGGGCCGAGTCGTTGCAGGGCGCGCACCCGCTGCGCCGGGTGCTCACCGAGCTGCGTCGACTGCGGACGGTACGGGTGCTCGACCTGGCCCCGCTGGACCGGGCCGGCACCGACCGGCTCGCCGCCGCCGTGGTCGGCCGGCCGCTCGCCGGTGAGGCGGCGGAGCTGGTGTGGCGGCGCAGCGGCGGCAACCCGTTCGTGGTGGAGGAGCTGGCCCGCGACCTGCGCGACGGTCGGGACGGGCTCTCCGACACGCTGCGCGAGATCTTCCTGGCCCGGGTGGACGCGCTGCCCCGGCACGCGCACGCCGTGGTGCACGCGGTGGCGGCCGGCGTCGAACCGGTGGAGCACTGGCTGCTGGCCCGGGTGGTGCGGCTGCCCGAGGAGGAGGTGATCGAGGCGGTCCGCGCGGCCGTCGCCCACCGGCTGCTGGTGAGCGCGGACGACGGCTACCGGCTGCGACACCGGCTGGTCGCCGAGGTGCTGGAGCACGAGCTGCTGCCGGCCGAGCGCGCCGCCCTGCACCGCCGCTACGCCGAGGCGCTCACCGCGGCCCCGGCCGAGCTGCACCAGGCACGCCTGGCGCACCACTGGCGGCTGGCCGGCGAGCCGGCGCGGGCGTTGCCGGCGGCGACGGCCGCGGCCCGGGAGGCCGAGCGGCTGCACGGCTGGGCCGAGGCGCACCGGCACTGGTCGGTCGCGTTGCAGCTGGCCGCCGCGCCGGGCGTCGCACCGCCGGACGTGGACCGGGTGACCCTGCTCCGGCACGCCGCCGAGGCCGCCCACCACTGTGGGGAGCACGCCCGGGCGCTGGCGCTGCTGGAGGAGCTGACCGCCGCCGACGGCGACCCGTCGGCCTGCGCGCTGCACATCCGCCGGGCCCGCTACCTGGCCGCCGCCGGCCGGTCGGCGCCGGCGGAGGCGGAGTACCAGCGGGCCCTGGAGGCCGCCGACTGTACGCCCCGGGAGCGGGCCACCGCCGCGGCGCACCTGGCGGAGCTGCTGCTGCACCTCGGCCGCTACGCCGACGCCGGCCGGCGGGCCCGGGAGGCGCTGGAGCTGTCCGCCGAGGTGACGGGCTCCACGTCGGAGGTGGTGCTGGCCAGCGCCGCGCTCGGCTTCTCCGAGGCGTACCTGGAGGACCCGGACGCCGGGCTGGCGGTGATGCGCCGCGCGCTGGAGACCGCTGAGCGCTCCGGTCGCCCGGAGGACGTGGCCTGCGCGTACCTGCACCTGGCCGAGCTGCTGACCGGCCCGCTGAACGTCCTGGAGGAGGGCGTCGTCGTCGCCCGCCGGGGCGCCGAGCGGGTGGCCGAACTCGGCCTGGGCCGCACGTACGAGACGCGGCTGCTGGCCATCGCCACCAACGGGCTGTTCCGGGTCGGCCAGTGGGCCGAGGCGGAGAAGGTCGTCGCGGCGGCGTTGCGGCACCGCCCCTCCGGCGCGGACGCGGTGGAGCTGCTGCTGGCGCGCTGCCGGCTGTCGGTGGGCTACGGCGACATCGAGGCTGCGGATCGCGACCTGGACGCGGTGGCCACGGTGCTCGCCGGCGGCGGGGCGCGGCACGTCATCCCGCTGCTCACCCTGCGGGCGGGGCTGGCCATGTGGCAGGGCCGGCACGACCTGGCCCGGCAGGCGGTGCAGCGCGGCCTGACCGAGAGCCGCTCCGACGACGTGGGCATCCTCGCCGCGCTGGTGTGGCACGGCCTGCGCGCCGAGGCCGAGGCGCACGCCAGCCGCGCCGTGGCCGTCGACCCGACGGCGGTGCGGCGGCTGCGGGAGGTGGCCGACCGGGTCGCGCGCAAGAGCGAGCACGCCGCCCGCCCGGTGCGCGACGTGGTGGACGGCTTCCTGGCGCTGTGCGCCGCCGAGGTGAGTCGCCTGGAGAGCAGCGACCCCGAGCTGTGGGCCCGCTCCGTGGCGCAGTGGGACCGCCGTCACCACCCCTACCCGGCGGCCTACTCCCGGCTGCGGCAGGCGGAGGCGCTGCTGGCCCGGCGCAGCCGCAGCGCCACGGCGGCCAAGCTGCTGCGGCAGGCGTACGAGGTGGCGCAGGGGCTCGGCGCGGTGCCGTTGACCTCGGAGATCCGCACCCTCGCCGGCCGGGCGCGGGTGTCGCTGGAGGATCGCCCGGCCACCGGCGGTCCGGCCACCGGACGGGACGGCGACGAACTGGCGGCGCTGACGGCCCGGGAACGGGAGGTGCTCGCCGCGGTCGCCGAGGGGCTGACCAACCGGGAGATCGGCCAGCGGCTCTTCATCAGCGAGCGCACCATCGGCGTGCACGTCTCGCACATCTTCGACAAGCTCCAGGTCCGCACCCGGGTGCAGGCCAGCGCGATCTTCCTACGCAACCGGCCCGGCTGACGCACGGCAGGGATACGTCGTTCTACTGATCCGGCCGGCGGTCGCCGGCTGGAAGGCTGTGCTGCGTCGCCGACGGCACGGGGTGCCGGGAACCACTGTGGAGGAGAGATGACGGAACCGGTGTGGGGGCCCGTGCATCGGGACATCGTCGACCTGCTCGCCGACCATCCCGCCGACGTGCCGGCGGTGGTCGACCACCTCACCAAGCTCCAGGACCTGCTGGTCCGGCTGCCTCCGCTGGAGGCGAGCTGCCCGCTGGCCGACTTCAACCGGCTCTACCTGACGATCACCGAGAGCGTGCTGAACGGCCTCTACGACGACCGGTTCGCCGACCCGGTGTTCCTGTCCCGGCTGGACGTGGAGTTCGCCGCCCGCTACTTCGACGCGATGCGGCTGTGGACCGACGCCAGCCCGGGCACGCCGAAGGCGTGGACCTGCCTGTTCGAGCGGATGCGCGGCCCGGACGCCCGCCCGCTGCCGTCGGCGGCCGCCGGGGTGAACGCCCACATCAACTTCGACCTGCCGTTCGCGCTGGTGACCACGTTCGACAGCCTGGAGTCGGAGCCGGTGGACGGCACCGACCAGCACCGCGACTACCTGGAGATCAACAACATCTTCGCGGACAAGATCCCCGGTCTGCGGCGCGGCTACCTGGAGCGGTGGCAGCTGCTCATCGACATGGTCAACGGCGACATCGACGACTGGTACCAGGGGGAACTGGTCGAGTACACCCGCGACGTCGCCTGGCGCAACGCGCAGAAGATCTGGCGGTGCCGGCACGACCCGGCCGCCCACGAGTGCGAGCGCGCGCGGCTGGACGACACCGCCGCGGCGCTCGGTCGGTTGCTGCTCTCGCCCCTCGGGGCGTTCCTGCAGTAGCCGTGACGGGGGGTCCCCGCGCTCCGCATCCGGCACCCGGCGGAGCGCGGG
>NZ_JBPQTK010000129.1:0-16763 GCF_051386315.1 Micromonospora sp. URMC 107 | reverse complement strand
GGGTTTTCGTGGGGGCGCGGCGGTTCTAGAGTGGGGGCGGCGACCGTGGCGGTCGCCGGTGACCGGCGGGAGGCGCAACCCGGCCGGTTCAGGTGCGCTCGCGCACCCACCGGTGCTCCGCCGTGGCCCGTCGCGCACCGGCCCCGGCCGGTCACCCTCGCCCCGGTCACGCACCCACGGAATCCCCATCACCACAAGGGGAGAAGCACCATGGCGCGACCCATCACGCTCTTCACCGGCCAGTGGGCCGACCTTCCGTTCGACGAGGTCTGCCGGCTCGCCGCCGAGTGGGGCTACGACGGGCTGGAGATCGCCTGCTGGGGCGACCACTTCGAGGTCGACAAGGCGCTCGCGGACGACTCGTACGTCGAGCGGAAGCGGGAGACCCTGGCGAAGCACAACCTGGACGTCTTCGCGATCTCCAACCACCTGGTCGGCCAGGCCGTCTGCGACCACCCGATCGACGAGCGGCACCAGGGCATCCTGCCCGCCCGGATCTGGGGCGACGGCGAACCCGAGGGGGTACGCCGCCGCGCCGCCGAGGAGATCAAGGACACCGCCCGGGCAGCGGCGAAGCTGGGGGTGGACACCGTCGTCGGCTTCACCGGCTCGTCGATCTGGCACACGCTGGCGATGTTCCCGCCGGTGCCGCCGTCGATGATCGAGCGCGGCTACCAGGACTTCGCCGACCGGTGGAACCCGATCCTCGACGTCTTCGACGAGACAGGGGTGCGCTTCGCCCACGAGGTGCACCCGAGCGAGATCGCGTACGACTACTGGACGACGAAGCGGACGCTGGAGGCGGTCGGGCACCGGCCCGCGTTCGGGCTGAACTGGGATCCGTCGCACTTCGTCTGGCAGGAGCTGGACCCGGTGAACTTCATCTTCGACTTCGCGGACCGGATCTACCACGTCGACTGCAAGGACGCGAAGGTGCGCACCGGGGACGGGCGACGGGGCCGGCTCGCCTCGCACCTGCCGTGGGCGGACATGCGGCGGGGCTGGGACTTCGTCTCCACGGGCCACGGCGACGTGCCCTGGGAGGACTGCTTCCGGGCGCTGAACGCGATCGGCTACGCCGGCCCGATCTCGATCGAGTGGGAGGACGCCGGGATGGACCGCCTCGTCGGTGCCCCGGAGGCGTTGCAGTTCGTCCGCCGGCTCGCCTTCGATGCCCCGGCCGCGGCCTTCGACGCCGCGTTCACCAGCAAGGACTGACCGACCCGGGGCGCACCCGAGCCGGCCGGCGTCGGGGCACGCACACTAGCGGGCCGGTCGTCCGAAGGCGACCGGCCCGCTCGAAGGTGCGATCAGAGGGTGCTGCCGTTGGTGCCCGAGCTGGACGGCTTGCTACGGGGCGTGGCGGTGGCCGACGTCGACCCGGGGGTCGAGGTCGAGCTCGACGACCCGGTGGAGCTCTTCGCCCCGACCGTGGCCGGCGTGCCGGCGAACGCGTCGTCGGCGGCGGTCAGCTCCTGCTTCTGGCCGTTGCTGCCCAGCTTCTCGCCCAGCTTCGACTGGCCGAGCTTGTCCTTGCCCTCGCTGTAGAGGCGGGTCGCCTGGGCCTGCGCGACACCGGCCGCCTCCTGGACGGTCGGGTGGTCGAGCACCTTGCGGCCCCGGATCACCAGCTCCTCGTACTTTTCCCGACCGGCACGGGCGCCCAGGACGAATCCCGCAGCCAGCCCGCCAAGGAACATCATCTTTCCGCGCATGGCGGCTCCTTCCGTACCTGACGCGCCGTCGTCCGGCGGTTACCCCGCCGGAGGCGACCAAATCGCGCCTGCCTTCTCTGTCCGCAGCTAACTACCCATCCTGCTCTCCGCTCATGCCTCCTTGTGCCGTGATGACGATTTGTCTGGGTTTATTGTCGTGTGGCGCGGGCACCGGTCCCGGGGGTAACCCCCTGGACCAACACCCCCGGGAATCCTGTACTCTTGTCTCCGTCGCACGGCGCAGCGAGATCGGCGCCGCACGACGCAACGGTCCCCCGTAGCTCAATTGGCAGAGCAGCCGGCTGTTAACCGGCAGGTTTTTGGTTCGAGTCCAAACGGGGGAGCTTCCACACCAGACGCCCGTCGGTCACCCCGGCGGGCGTTCGCCGTTTCTGCCGCCGGTGCCGTTCCTGCCGCCGGTGCCGGGTGCTCGTCGGCCGCCCGTTCCCGTCGTGCCGGCGGGCCGGACCGCCGGCGACCGCGCCCGGCTGGCCCGGACGACCCGTTTCCCCCACCTCGGGCCCGCTCGCCCGGCAGGATGGTCGCTGTCGACCGGTACTCCCGCTGCGTCGATTGGCACGTCGATCCATGGGGTGGGGCGGATGCCCGGGAGAGGTGGCCACGGCAGGATCACGCTCGTCGCCGTGGCGGTCGTGGTGGCGTGGCTGGCCGTCGCCCTCGGCATCGACCACAACATCTTCCCGATGAGCCGCGTCCGCGAGGAGTCCGTCAGGCGGGGCATCCGGGCCGGCGTGCTGACCGGGCTCGCCGTCACCGGCGGCGTGATCACCTCTGCCGGGATCGTGCTCGCCGCGACCTTCTCCGCGCTGGCCGTACTGCCGCCGGTGGTGCTGGTCGAGCTGGGCGTCGCGGTCGCGGTCGGGGTGCTGCTCGACACCGTCGTCGTCCGCTCGCTGCTGGTGCCCGCGCTGGCGTACGACATCGGGCCGAGGATCTGGTGGCCGGGCCGGCTGTCCCGGACGAACGGAGAGCGGGAGGCGCACGATGCTCGCTGAGACCGACGTGGTCGTGGTCGGCGGCGGCCTGGCCGGGCTGGCCGCGGCCCGGCGGCTGCACCGCGCGGGCGTGCCGTGGCGGCTGCTGGAGGCCGGCGGCCGGCTCGGCGGCCGGGTCGCCACCGACGCGGTCGACGGCTACCTGCTGGACCGGGGCTTCCAGGTGCTCAACACCGCCTACCCCCGGGTGGGCGCCCTGGTCGACGTCGACCGGCTGCGCCTCGGACACTTCACCTCCGGCGTGCTGGTGCGCAGGGGTGAGCGGCTGACGCGCCTGGTGAACCCCCTGCGCGAACCCACCGGCGCGCCCGGTACCGCGCTGGCCAACGTCGGCTCGCTGCTCGACCGGCTGCGCTTCGCCGCGCTCGTCACCGGCTGCGCCATCCTGCCCAAGGGACGGCTGCTCGCCACCCCGGAGACCACCACCGAGACCGCGCTGCGCCACGCCGGCCTCTCCGACGCGATCATCGAGGAGTTGCTGCGGCCGTTCCTGTCGGGCGTCCTCGTCGACCGGGAACTGGAGACCTCCAGCCACGTGCTGGCGATGGTGCTGCGCTCCTTCGCCCGGGGCCGGATCGGCCTGCCCGCCGAGGGGATGGCCGCGCTGCCCCGCGCCGTCGCCGACCCGCTCCCGGCGGAGCTGATCGACCTGGACACCCCGGTCGCCGAGGTGGCGCCCGGCCGGGTCCGCACCCAGGCCGGCGACCTCCGCTGCCGCGCCGTCGTGGTCGCCGTGGACCCGCCCGCGGCGACCACGCTCCTGCCGGGCCTGCCGGCGGTACGCACGCACAGCTACACGACCTACTACCACGGCACCCAGGAGCCGCCGCTGAATGAGCCGATCCTGCTCGTCGACGGCGACCGGCGGGAGGTCGTCGCCAACACGGTGGTGGTCAGCCGGGCCGCGCCCACGTACGCGCCGGCCGGGTGGCACCTGGTCGCCACCTCGGTGGTCGGCCCGTCGGCCCCGCCCGAGCCGATGGTGCGGGCGGAACTCACCCGCCTCTACGGCCGGTCCACGACGGAGTGGACCCACCTCAGCACCGTGTCCATCCCCGACGCGCTGCCCGCGGCGCCCCCGCCGCAGGGGCGGTTGCGCAAGCCGGTGGCGCTGGGGGAGGGCCTCTTCGTGGCCGGGGACCACCGCGACAGCCCCTCCATCCAGGGCGCCCTGGCCAGCGGCTGGCGCGCCGCCGGGGCCGTCCTGACGGAGCTGCGTACCGGCTGAACGGAGGGTCACGCCCCGTTGATGATCACTTATGCTCCTCGCCATGCCCGCACCCCTTCCGCCGCCCGACTTCGACGCCGCGGCGGCGTACCCCCAGGTCGGTCAGGTGCGCGCGGCCCTCGCGGCGCGCGACTGGCCGGCCCTGCGCGCGCTCGTCGACGGGCAGGACCCGCACGGCCGGACCTTCCTCGTCGGCGAGGCCGGCGAGGCCGAAGGCATCGAGGAGTTCCTCCGGGGAGTGCTGGCCCAGCGGCCCGACGACGCGCTCGCCGGGACCCTGCTCGGGTCGCACCTGATCCGGGCCGGCTGGCGGATCCGTTCGTCCTACCGGGCCCAGCACGTCAGCCGGGAGCAGTTCGCCCAGTTCCACGCCCACCTGCGGCGCGCCGAGCAGGTGCTGATCGACGTCACCGCCCGGCACCCGGACGACGCGGCGGCGTGGACGCAGCGGATCACCAACGCGCGGGGTCTCGAGCTCGGCCAGGCCGAGGCCCGCCGCCGCTACGACCAGCTCGCCAAGCACCACCCCCACCACCTGCCGGCCCAGGCGTCGCTGCTGCAGCAGTTCTGCCCCAAGTGGAGCGGAACCTGGGAGCGGGCACACGGCTTCGCCCGGGAGTGCGCCGACGCCGCCCCGCCCGGCGCGCCGAACGCGGTGCTGGTGGTCGAGGCCCACCTGGAGGAGGCGCTGGACCACGACAACCTGCGCGAGGCGAGCGCCCACCTGCGCGGCTCGCACGTGCGGGGCGAGATCCACCAGGCGGCGCAGCGGTCGATCTGGCACCCCGAGTTCCGTGACGGCTGGGGCTGGGTCTGGGTACGCAGCGTCTTCGCGATGGCCTTCTGCCTCCTGGAGGAGTACCCGGCGGCGGCGCAGCAGTTCGCGGCGATGGGGCCGCTCGGCGACGAGGCGATGTTCGGCTACATCGACGGCGACTCGGCCAAGCAGTTCCAGCGGTTCCGCGACAAGGCGTACGCGAAGGGCGGGCGGGCATGATCCAGGAACTGGACGTGGACGGGGTGCCCACGCTGCTGGCCCCCACCGGCGGGCCGATGCGCGCCGGGCTGACCTTCCGGGTCGGCACCGCCGACGAGACGCTCGCCCGCAGCGGCATCACCCACCTGCTGGAACACCTCGCGCTGGCCCCCCTCGGGCTGGCCGACTACCACGTCAACGGCGCCACCGCGCCGGTGTTCACCACGTTCCACATGCAGGGCTCCGCGCAGGACATCGCCACCTTCCTCACCTCCGTCTGCGCCAACCTGACCGAGCTGCCGACCGGCCGGCTGGACGTGGAGAAGGAGATCCTGCGCACCGAGCACAGCAGCCGGGGCGCGGCCGCCGTCGACGACATCCCGCTGTGGCGGCACGGCGCCCGCGACTTCGGCATCACCAGCTACCCGGAGTGGGGGCTGTCCGCGCTCACCGCCGACGACCTGCGGCAGTGGGCGGCCCGCTGGTTCACCCGGGAGAACGCGGTGCTCTGGATCGCCGGGAAGGCCGTGCCCGCCGGCCTGCGCCTGGCGCTGCCCGCAGGCGTACGGCAGCCGGTGCCGGCGGCGTCGTCGGCGCTGCCGCAGACCCCCGCGTACTTCGTCGGCGGCTCGCGGGCGGTGGTGCTGGACGCCGTCGTGCGGCGCCGGACCGCGGCGAGCGTCTTCGCCGGGGTGCTGGAGCGTGAGCTGTACCGGGCGCTGCGCCAGGACGGCGGGCTCTCCTACCAGACCACCGCCGGCTACGAGCCGCGCGGCGACGGCCACGCGACGCTGCGGGCGCTGGCCGACGCGCTGCCGGAGAAGCAGGACGCCGTGCTCGGCGGCTTCGTCGACACGCTCGCCAAGCTGCGCGTCGGCCGGATCGAACAGGCCGACCTCGACGCCGTCGTGGCGAAGCGGGAGGACTTCCTCGGCACCGCCGAGGTGGACGCGGCGCGGCTGCCGTCGTACGCCTTCAACGTGCTCACCGGGGAGCGCAACCTCACGGTCGACGAGCACCGGGCCGAGTTGAAGGCCGTCAGCACCGACGACGTGCACGAGGTGGCCCGGGAGGCGCTGGCCGGCGCGCTGCTGATGGTGCCCGAGGGGCACCGGGCCGACTGGGCCGGCTTCGCCGCGGCGCCCACCCGCTCGGCCGACACGGTCGCCGGCACCGCCTACCGGGAGAAGGAGGGCGACGGCGAGCTGCACGTCGGCGTGGACGGCGTGAGCTGGCTCGGCCACGGCGGCCCGCTCACCGTGCGGTACGCCGAATGCGCCCTGATGCTCGTCTGGCCCGACGGCGCCCGCCAGCTCATCGGCGACGACGCCATCTCCATGCGCATCGAACCGACCATGTTCGACCTGCACCCCGGCGCGATCAGGGTGATCGACTCCCAGGTGCCGGCCGACCGGCAGGTCGCCATGCCGGCCCGCGACCCGGACCGCATCCCGCAGCCACGGGCCGCTGGCGGCGCCGAACGGCGGGAGCCGGTGAAGCGTTCCTGGTGGGAGATCCCGCTGATGGTCGTCAGCGGTCTCGCCGCGCTGGTGATCGGCGGGGGGACCTTCCTGCTGACCCTCGGCATGTTCATCACCGAGACCGCCGAGAGCGACGAGGGCTGGCTGTGGGGCGTCATCGCGGTGGGGTGGCTGCTCACTGTTATCCTCGCGTTGCCCATCGTGCTGCTACGCCGACGACGCCGATGAGCGACGGCGCCGTTTCGTGCTGGCCGGTGATCCACCGGGCGGGATAGGATCCGGCGCGGTATTGGGGCGGTAGCTCAGCCGGTTAGAGCAGGGGACTCATAATCCCTCGGTCGCGGGTTCGAGTCCCGCCCGCCCCACCATCCGTTTTCCCTGCTCAGCGATGCTGCCGACGACCCGGACCGACCGCATCGAGGTCCGGACCGACGCCCGCAGTCCGCACTGAGTCCGCAGCAGCACGACCCGCCGCCCGGTCGAGGCGGTCCGCCACCTGGTCCAGGTCGTCCTCGAAGAGGTCCGCGTACACGTCCAGCGTCATGGCCGCCGAGGCGTGCCCGAGCATCCGCTGCACCGCCTTCACGTTGGCGCCCTCGGCTACGGCGAGACTGGCCGCCGTGTGCCGCAGCTCGTGCGGCGTCAGGCCAGTGAGGCCGATCGACTCCGCAGCGCGGTCGAACACGCGGCGACGGAAGTTGTTGTTGCGCAGCACCCCGCCGGCCGGGGACGTGAACACCAGCTCGTCACCGGAACGGCCGGCGATCTGCGCGGCGATCGGCTCGACCAGGAACCGGGGGAGCGGCACCGACCGGCGTTGGTGCGTCTTCGGCGTGCCGAACACCGCCCGCCCGTTGACCTCGGTCACCGACTCCGCCACCAGCAGCCGACGCTTCACCAGGTCCACCCGCCGGACCCGAAGCGCGGCCAGCTCGCCCCACCGCAGCCCCGTGTAGGCCAGCACCCGAATGATCAGCCCGTGCGGCTCTGCCGCCGACGCCAGCTCGCCCACTTGGCCGTGCGTCAGGAACACCTTGTCCGCGCGCCCGACGCGGGGGAGGCGCACACCGGCCGCGACGTTGCGAGTCAACCGACCATCCCGAACCGCCAGCGCCAGCAGCAGCGAGAACACCCGGTGGGCTTGCCGAACGGTGGACGGCGCAAGACCGGCCTGCGTCATGCGGCGCACCCACTCGCCAACGTCCGCGTGCGTGACTGCCGAAAGCGGTACGCGTTCCCACACCGGGAGCACCTGCCGCCGCAGGAGACTGCCGTACCGCTGGCGGGTCGACGGCTTGAGCTGCACTTGATTGGCGAACCACCGGGCAGCCCAGTCGCCAACGGTGACCCGCGAGAGAGCCGGATCGACCCACTCACCGCGGGCAAGTGCCGTCTTCATCGAGGCGTGCCACCGGTCAGCGTCGACCTTGCGGTCAAAGTGCCGAGCGTGCTCCTTGCCGGCAGCATCCCTGTACCTGGCACGCCACTTCCCGTTTGGGCGCTTGACCACGCTCATCGGTCTGCCGCCTCTTCCAGCCACGCCCGCACGTCGGCCGGGTTGTACCGCAGGTGACGGCCAACCCGGGACGCCTTCGGCCCGATCCTGCGGTACCGCCACTGGTAGAGGGTGCTCACCGGGATGCCGAGGAAGGTCGACACGTCCTCAGCCGTCCACAGCGGTTCGATGGTCCGGGTCTTCATGCTGCTCCCTCCTGAGCCGTGGCGGTTGCCGAAACATCGGGTGGTGCCTGGTTACGTCTGGCGGTGTCGAGTTGGACGCGCCATTGGATGCGTTCGGAGATGGCGCGTAGGACCCGGTGGCCGAGGGGCGCAACGTCGGGGTCGGTTGGTCGGGCGAGTTCCCAGGCGTGGCGTTGTTCGCTGCCGGCCGGGGCGGTGTCGGCGTCGGTGGTGACGCCGAGGAGGGCTTTGACCCAGTCGCGGCGGTCGGCCCGGTGATCGGTCAGCGTCTTGCCGGACCACTGTCGGGAGATGAGGACGCGTCGACCGCCGATGCCGAGGGTGTCCCGCTTGTGGACCTTGTTCTTGCAGTTGCCCGGCCGCAGCCCTTGCTTGGCTTTCTTCGGCTGGACGCCGTAGAGCAGCCAGTTGGCGCACCGCTCGGAACAGGGCGTGTGCCGCAGTTCCTGCCAGAGCCGTTCTAGGTGCGCCCGCTGCCGGCCGGTGGTGATCTGGTGGCAGTCGGCGGCTTGCTTGGTCAGGTACTTGGTGATGTAGCCGACGCACCGGTCGGCGTCCTTGGTGCCGGCGAGGACACCTTTGGCGTCGACCTGCACACCGAACCGCACGACGTGCACGGGTTCGGCGTCGGGGTCGGCGTCGAGCAGGTCCAGGGCGTCATCCCACGACGGCAGAAGTTCCCCGCTGTCCGGGTCGGCGTACCCGCCCGCGTCGGCATCCCACTGCGGTGCCTGCCCCAGTTGATAGACCCGGACGTCGACCGAGGGCCACCACACCTGGTGGTAGGTGGCGGCGGCGACCTGCCGCACCAGCGCCCGGGGGATGGTGCCCCGGATGGCGAAGTGCGCGTGTGGGGCGAGGCGGCGTTGTGGTTCGACGGCTCCGGCGTATTGGACGTTCCAGCCGACCGCGCGGCGCAGGTTCTGCCAGAACCGGTCGAGCAGACGGGGGAAGTGCACCGCGTCCCACGCGGCCCGTCGGTAGTCGTAGGCGTCCGGGTTGACCGGGGTGCCGTCGGAGTGGACGCGGCCGTAGGAGCCGAGCGTGAGGGTGAGGAACATCGACGGCCGGAACATCATCCCCGCCCGACCCTCATAAGTCCGCCCTACGGTCCGGTTCTCCACCGGCAGGCGGGGCAGGTCCGGGGCGTCCTGCCGCCGCTTGGTCGACCGGACCCGACGCTTGCCGTCGCCGTCCTCCTGGTCCTCGCCGTGGGGCGGGGCGGGCCGGCCCCGGAGTCCTTCGGTGGTGATCTGGCCTTCCAGCTCCGCGATCGCGTCGTCCAGGTCGGTCACCTGGTCCCACTGCGAGGCGCGGGCGGCTTCGTCGCGGGCGAATTCCAGGTGGGCGCGGGCGACGATCAGGCCGCGTTGCGCGTCGGTAGCCGGCTCGGGTCCGGGGTCGGGTTCGTCGGTACGGTGCCAGCCCTCGCGGATCTGCTGCTGCCGCAGCCGCCGAGCTCGCTTGGCGCAGGCGGGGCACTTCGCCTCTTGAGTGGCGCCGCACGGCATGTCGATGACCTCGGTCCGGCCCGAGTCCAGGTCGGTGCGGCGCAGGGAGACGGGTCGGGTGCAGACGCCGTAGTCGGCGGCGAGGTCTTTGACGACGTCGACGGAGCGGGGCATGAGCATCCGGGCGGCCCGGGAGCCCGGCCTCGGCTCCCCCACGAGGGCAGGGGCAGCGAGGCCGGGCAGCGGGGTGACGGTCATTGGCCCACCCCCACGGCGGGGGGCAAATCACGGACCCGCAGAGCGGGGCGGGGGTCGGCAGTGGCGTGGTCATCCCGCAGCGGGTCGAAGGCGACCACGCTGGCCCGA
Organism: Micromonospora sp. URMC 107; assembly: GCF_051386315.1. Taxonomy (NCBI): domain Bacteria; kingdom Bacillati; phylum Actinomycetota; class Actinomycetes; order Micromonosporales; family Micromonosporaceae; genus Micromonospora; species Micromonospora sp. URMC 107. Next base: position 6,829 of record NZ_JBPQTK010000129.1, on the reverse strand, counting down.
GTGGTCTTGGCCCGATACATGGCCGCATCAGCGTCGGCCAGGGCAGCAGCCAGGCCGGACGGGCTGGCCGGAGCGAGGCCGATGCTCGCGGTCACCGACACCGCGATGCCGGAGGGCAGCCGGACCGGGGCTGCGATGGCGGCGGCGAGTTGGCGGGCAGCCGCAGCCGGGTTGGGGTCGAGCAGGAGGGCGGCGAACTCGTCCCCACCGAGCCGGGCCGTGATGCCGTGGACCGACCGCAGGCGTTGCGCGACGGCGGTGAGGACCAGGTCTCCGGCGGCATGGCCGTGGGTGTCGTTGACGGGCTTGAAGCCGTCCAGGTCGACCACGGCGACCCATGGCCGCAGCGGGGCGAGCTGCTCCCACCCGGCGGCGAGGCCGGCGCGGTTTGCGAGGCCGGTGAGCGGGTCGCGGAGGGTGGCACGTTGCAGGGCGGCCAGCTCGTAGCGGGCGACGTAGAGGCAGTAGCGGTGCCAGACGAACAGGGCGAGGCCAGCGACGAGGAACAGGCCGGAGAACAGGTGGTCGGTCATCGGGTCACCTCTCCGATCAGCGGGACGCCGTTGCGGCGGGTGAACGCGGCCGGCGACACCGGAGCCAGTGGAGCGACAGGTGCCGGGGCGACCAGGGCGGGACGGGGCGGGTCGACCGGGACCATGGCGACCGGTTCTGGCGCAGCGGCGGGCGGAGTCGGCTCAACCGCAGCAGCGGGCGGCGTGACCGGTCGGGCGAGCGGAGCCGTGGCCGGCGGTGCAGGCGCCGCAGCCGGGGCGGGTTCCTCGGCCGGTACGGGAACCGGGGCAGTGGCGAGGACGAGCTTGGACAGCCCCATGAACGCCAGCGCGGGCACGGCGGACAGCAGCCACCCGGACAGGCCAGGCTTGGCGACGGCGAGCTGGGCGGCGAGGGACAGGGCGACGGCGGCGACGAGCAGGAACATCGGGTACCGGATCGAGTCACCGGCGCGGCGTCGGCGGCGGATGGTCAGCAGGGCGGCGACCGGGACGAGTTCGGAGATGACGGCGTTGGCCCAGCCGAACCACTCGCCCGTGCCGGTGGGGCTGTTGTCGAGGGTCCAGTCCTTGACGTGGGTGAACGATGCGGCGCCCGCGAAGCCGGCGACGAGCAGGAGGATGACGACCAGGACCAGGCCCTCGACCCGGTCGGCGCGGGTGGCGGTCGGGTGGGGCTTCATGCGGCACCTTCCAGGATCTCGCCGTCGATCACGCGCAGCCGGCCGTAGGTCTGGGCCATGTCGCGGATCTCGTCATCAGTCAGGTAGGAGAACCGGACGCGCATCGGGGTCGGGTCACCGTCGATGACCACGAACCCGACGCCGGGCAGGGACTGCGGGATGCGGTCACACAACGCCCCGCGGTCCCGCATCCCCTCACCGAGCACGAGATCGACCTGGGCCGCTTCCGCGAGCCGAAGGCCGATGCGGGTGGGGAAGAGGTCGCGGAACGGCAGCACCTCCTTGCGGGGGTCCTGGATGGCGGCGACGACGTGCACGCCGACCGCGCGGCCCTGCGACAGCAGGATCGACAGGGCGGCCTTGATCCGGTCTTTGAGCTGCCGGTCGGTGAGGTAGGCGGTCAGGTTGGCCAGCTCATCGATGACCAGGACGATCAGGGGCTCATCCGGCGTCGGCGTGTGCTGGCGGGTCCGGCCGTACAGCTTGGCGGCCCGCTCCTTCGCGACCGTGGCGGCCTCCTCGATCAGCTCGCACATGGCCGTGTAGTCCTTGCGGGCGAAGCGGGTGAACATCGGCGCGCCCATGCCCAACTCCATGCCGCCCTTGGGGTCCAGGCCCCAGATCTGGACGAGGCCGGAGGTGACCCCGGCGGCCAGGGAGCGGACCACGGACCAGATGACCGAGCCCTTCCCGGAACCGGTGGCGCCCACGACGAGGACCTGTGTGCCGAACAGGCGTAGGTCGTAGCCGTCGCCGTCTTCCTGCCGACCGACGGGCAGGGCGGTGAACTCCGGGACCGCTGGCACTGGGACCGGGCGGACGAGTTTGGCGAGGGGGTCACCGCGGAACAGGTGCAGCAGCACCACATCCGGACGCGGGCCGGGTGCGGCTTTGACCTGGCGGACGCCGAAGGTGTGGGCGAGGCGTTCTGCCACCTTGGCGAAGTCGTCGGGGATCTGCCCGGTCACCATCCGCACCGTCACCACATCGACGCCCGAGGAGCAGCGGACCCGACGCAGCACCGGCAGGACCGTGTGCGAGTCGAAGGAGACGGCCAGCTTCGCGGTCACCATCGCGGCGTGCCAGTTACGGCGGTAGACCATCCGGCGGTAGCGGGACAGAACCGGCCACCACCCGAACCGCAGCCACGACGCCCGATGCGCCAACGCCCACACCGTCGACACGAGGGCGACAGCAGCCACCACGACGGCGGGACCGAGCCACCCGAACCGGAGGTACAGCCAGGCGAAGAACGCGGCCGGGGCGGTGACGTACCAGAAGCGGATGAGGACCAGGACCAGGCGGCCGAGAGCCTTGGCGGTCCACCAGGACAGGGCCAGCCACATCGGGATGCGCACGAAGGGGGTACGGACGTTGATCGGAGCGGAGTCGATCCGGTCGCCCCGGATCACGTTGACCAGCGGCATCCCTCAGCCCTCCCCGCCCGTGGCGGCGGCGGTGAACAGGGAGCCCTGCCCCGGCGCACCGGCACGGCGGATCACCCGGCGGCGCACCGGCATCCGGGCCGGCATCAACGCGGCCAGGTCCACCGGCCCGGACTCCGGGGCGGGGACGTGGCGGGTCATGGTCGGCAGCCACCGGCCCCGACCGAGCACCGCGCGCAGGTCGACGCGGTCGGACACGTGCGGGGCGATCAGGTCCGGGTCGAGGTGACGCAGCTTCATCACCGTCCGCGCCAGGGCGGCAGCGGCGGCGGAGATCTCGACCAGGGCGGCGACGCGGACGGCGTCGGAGGGAACGGTGGTGTAGACCTCGCGGACGGCCCGGATACCGGGGCCGGCGAGGCGCATCACGGTCCGACGGTGGGTCGTGCGGCGGAGGCCGGGGCGCGGATTCCCGACGATGCGGGCAGCGTCAGCTAGCGTGGGCATCAGCCCAACTCCTTCCAGGGAGAACGGGTTAGTGCGCGGGGCGGGAGTCGTCTTGGCCGAGGAAGCCCGCCCCGCGCGTCGAGATATGGTCAGGCCGCCTGCTTCACGGCGGCGGGTTCGGTCATGGCGCCCGCGCGGATCGACCACGCCTGACGCGCCCGGCACTTCCCCGAGCCCTTGCACCGCTGCGAGTCGACATACGGCGTGAGGGTCACGTTGGTGAACTCCACCGCCGGCGGATAGCCCGGGATCTTCGACGCCGGCGGCACCGGCTGCACCGGGGCGGCGATCTTCACCTTCACTTCCTTCGACCCGCCGAACTTCCCGGCCTCCGGGTCCAGGTCCAGCACCTTGACCACCCACAGCCGCTCGCCCGTGTCCTTGTCACGCGCCTGGTCGTCGCCCTGGCCGCGCTTGTCGAAGTCCGTCACCGGCTCCACCCCGAGGCACAGCGCCCCGTGCGGGAAGACGTACTCGAACGGAACCGGAACCTTGATCGAATTCGGGACAGCCATCTCGGCACTCCTTGATGTCGCCGCCGGCCCTCTGCCGGTCTTGGCGGGTCCGAAGACCTATAGAGGACTGTAGGTGCTTCCGACGCAGTCATCAAGACCTCTATAGGACCGATGTTGCCGAGAGGTGGAGGATGCATCGGCGCTACCGTGGTCAAGAGGGGTAGACCTCCATAGGACCGGCCCAGGATGGGGCAGACATGACCGACGACCTCGGTGCCAAGGCACCCAAGTACTTGCAGATCGCGGCCCAGCTACGCAGGGAAGTCCGCGAGGGCAAGTTCAAGCCGGACAACCGGCTTCCCGCTGAGACAGCTCTCGCAGAGCGCTTCCGAGTCAGCCCGATCACTCTCCGGAACGCCATCGGGGTACTCCGGGCCGAAGGACTGATCGAGTCCCGTCACGGCGTCGGCACGTTCGTGCGTGAAAGCCGCCGGCTGCACCGTCGATCCCGAGACCGCTACGGGCGAGCGCGCAAGGATCAGCGGCTGCTCACCGCGCACCTTCGGCACGAGATCGTCTTTGCCGGGCGCACCCCGGTGCCCGCGCACATCGCCGAAGTCATCGGCATCGAGCCAGGCACGGAGATCGTGGTTCGCCGTCGCAACCTTTACGACCGGGAGACGGGCAAGCCGGAGGAGATCGGGGCGAGCTACATCCCCGCCGAGATCGCCGCCGGTACCTACCTAGAGGAACCCACGGTGGTCCCGAAGGGACTGTTCCTTTGCGTGGAAGACCTCAGCGGCAAGCGCTACACGACGGCGCGAGACCAGTGGGTGGCCCGCCTTCCCACCGCCGATGAAGCAGCAGCCCTCGCCCTGCCCATGGGTGCCCCAGTCATGCACGTGATCCACACGGCCCGAGCCGAAGACGGCAGCATCCTCGAAGTATCGGAGTCGGTATGGCCAGCCGACCGAATCATGGTCATCGACGACTACCAGGTGGAACCAACGGCCACCGAGCCCGAAGCGCACTCCGAAGTCTGACAGGAGAAGTCGTGTCATTCGCAGACCTTGCACCCGGGCAACATGCCGACCATGTCCGTGACCACTGGTGGTGGCGGCCCGGATGGCGCGTCGGGCGCCGCTTCTACGCCTTCCACGTGACCTTCGAGAACCAACCCGAGCTGTACCGCCTGGTGGACTCGTACCGGTCCGCACTGGCCGCAGCCCCCACCGCAACGCTGATCCCGGACCAGTGGCTACACCTCACCATGCAGGGCATCGGCTTCACCGACGAAACCAGCGACGCGACACTGGCCGCCATCATCGAGGAGGCGGGCAAGCAGCTCGCGCAACTACCCGCGGTCGCTGTCGAGTTCGGGGAGATCGTTGTGGCTGACGAGGCCATCGTCATGCCCGCGCTACCTGCCGAGCCTGTCCAACGGCTACGAGCCGCTACCCGGACCGCCATCGGACACGTCGTCGGTGAGGACCAGGTCCCCGAGGACCCCAACCGATACCGGCCTCACGTAAGCGTCGCCTACCTGACTGCCGACGGCCCAGCCGAACCATACGTAAGGGCTGTGCAGTCAATTGCTCCTCAGCCCGTCCCCGTCACGATCAGGCACGTCGACCTGATTGAGATGCACCGTGACCAACGCATGTACGTGTGGCAGCGGGTCGCTCAACTCAAGCTCAGCTAGCTGCGATCGAATTAACGAGGATCTTGGCTGTCCGAAAATGAGGAGTGGTGATGGTTTCGAACTCGTCAGCCGGGAACAACCACGGCCAGGGCGACCATCCGCGAAATGGATATTCAGAAGTTCGCGCCCTTTTTAAACTTCAAGAAGAAATTCCAATTCCAAGTGGCACGACCTTCGATGTCACGGCAATTCTGGCAGACCCCTATGCGTTCCCAAACATCCTGCCCGGTCCTGAAACCGACGAGTCGCAAGCCCTGCCGCCTTCCCCAATCTGGCGACGAAGCGTCACTAGATTGCGCCTTGTCAAGAGGCCAACAATCGCGGGCGACCATAACCACCTAGACGCAGAAGACGTCGCAGTAGCTGCCTCACTATGGGGCCTCTCCTCGACCGCCCAACGGCAGATAAAAAAGCGCCTAAGGTCATCAGACCCGTCACCGGCGATCCGACACTACGCGGAAATCGTTGCGCGCTGGTCGGTAACCGTGGGTTGCACCGCATGTCGTGACATGGCCATCGAACGAACTATGCACTCGGCGACTCAAGCAATTGCCGCGCTTGCAGATGGACTTACCTACGCAATTCCATTCCCGTACGCACCGCTGGCAAGCCATGCCTTTAGAGATAGCCAGTTCGCATCGGTCAAGGAATTCGACCTGCAAGACAAGCTTCAGGAAGACCACGGGGTCTTCATTACCTCCGAATCTGACCCCCGGATCGAACTTGCGGCGAATCTACCGAGCTTGCATGTGCAAGCGTCTCATTTTGAGCTACTTACCACAATCCTAAACGCGCAAAACAAAAACCTAGAAATCAGCTCGTTCTACAGGTTTATGGCTGCGGCCTACCGGGCCCTTTACCTTGAGAGCAAGCCATCGTCGTGCATTCTCCTAGCCGCTCAAGCCTGCGAGTCCCTGTTCGACCTCGTCCTACTCCACCTGCTGTGGTGGGACCGAGAGCTTCCAGCAGACGCAGGCCAGCTACTCAGCGACGGTGTCGTCAAGCGGGTTCAATCTCACTACACCAGGATGGGCGGAACCTGGGACCTGGCCACTGCACCGGTCTTGATGGCATGGCGCAAGGCCGTGGCCGACAAGCGAAACCGAGTGGCACACGGAGGACAACAAGCGACTGCTGCGGAAGCCGTCGAGGCACTGACGGCCGCACGGAACGTATATGACTACTTTACGCACGTTGCTAACCAGGAAGCGGCCCGCAGTCGCTATCCGACGCTTTCGGGGATCCTCGACCTAAGGGTGATGAATTTCGGGACTCGCAAACAGCGAGAAGCGTTGAGCAGCTATTTGAGTGATGAAAAAAGAGCCCATTGGTCGTTCCGCTTCTATCGCGCGCTAGCAAACCGGGAGCGATGGAAAGCAAACGGCAACCCGATGCAGCCAAGCAAGGATCAGGCTCAACTGTGGGGAACTTTCCACGCGACGTCATCCGACATCGAGTGGTGGCTCTATGACTCAGAAACACACTTCGTGATCCAAGTGGAACGCCCCCAGTTCGATCCGGCCATCTTCGGGGAGTTGGCCGCCACGTATCGCAGAAAAATCCGCGCGGGACTGGAACAGGACTC
>NZ_JBPQTK010000128.1:0-17088 GCF_051386315.1 Micromonospora sp. URMC 107 | reverse complement strand
GCGAAGGGCGCCCACCGGCCGGTGGGCCCCCTTCGCCGTGTCCGCCCCGACCGTTGACCGCGACCGTGCCGCGCCCGCAGAATCGCCGCACCCCCTCCGGTCGGCGAAAGGCAGCCCGGTGCGCTACCGCCATTTCCCCACCGTCACCCTCGCCCTGGGCGTCGTGCTCCTGGTCGACGTGCTGCGCGTCTTCCTGCCGGCGGTCATCACCATCTTCGGGCAGGCCGCCTCGACCCCCGCCGAACTGCTGGGGGCGTTCGCGTTCGGCTGGTTCCTGCTCGCCCTGGCCGCGCCCGCGCTGGTCCGCCGGGTCGGCGCCCGCCCCGTCACGCTCGTCGCCGCGGTGCTGCTGGTCGTGGCGCGGCTCGCCGTCAACGGCCAGCCGGGCGGGCGGCTCCAGCTCTGGCTCGCCACGGCCGGGCTGCTGGCCGGGTTGGTCTGGCTCGCCGGGGTCGCCGCCGGCACCGACCGCCCCGTGCCCGGGCTGGCGCTCGGACTGGCGGTCGGTGCCCTCCTGCACACGGTGCTCGACACGTACCGCCCGGCGTTCCTCGGCGACTGGCCGGCGTGGCTGCTGGCCGTCGTGGTCGCGGGCCTCTTCCTGGCGGGGCAGGCGCGGCCCGCGCCGCCGGCGGGGGCGGGCGGCGTACGGAGCTGGCTGCTGGCCGGGCCGGCGCTGCTGCTCGCCGGCATGGTGGCGCTCTCCCCGGCGGTCGCCCGGACGGCGACGTCGTACCAGTTCGGTCTGCTGCGCTCGGACCCCGCCGACGAGGTGGGGGTGGCCACGGTGCCGCTGTTCGGCCCCGCCCCGCTCGCCGTGGCGGTCGGTGGCTTCCTGCTCGCCGCGCTGGCGTCGCCCCGCCGGGGGGCCTGGCGGTGGCTGGGGCCGGTGGCCCTGGTCGCCGGGGCCGTCCTCGTCGCCCTCGAACGCGGGGAACTGCTGCTGCCGGCCGTCCTGCTCACCGCCGTCGGTCTCGGCGCGTGCCTGGCGTCGGCCGGCGCGGCGGACGGCCGGGTCGCCGACGACGCCGCAACCCCGGCCGTGGACGACGGCGGGCGCGCCGGGCAGGACGCGGCACGGGCGGCCGGGCGACGCGGGTACGCGGCCGTCGCCGGGATGCTCGTCTTCGCCGTCGCGGCGGTGGCGTACTACGCCGCCTACGACCTCGGCCACCCCAACGCCGGGGTGCCGGTGGCGGTGGCGGTGCTGGTCGCGGCCGTCGCCCTGGCGGCCCGGCCCGGCCCGGGCCCGCTCCGCTCGCCGCTGCCGCCGGTGTGGACGGCCGCCTCGGCCGCCGTGCTGACGCTGGTGGCCGCGATCGCGAGCGACGAGCTGCTGTCCGCCACCAACCGGGACGGGCCGCCGGAGACGGTGCGGGTGGCGGCGTACAACGTCCGGATGGGGTTCGGGATCCACGGCCGCTTCGACCCGGACGCGCTGGCGCGGGCCGTCGCCGGGGCCGACGTCGTGGTGCTCGGCGAGGTGGACCGGGGCTGGCTGCTCAACGGCGGCCACGACACGCTCGACCTGCTGGCGGAACGGCTGGACATGCCGTACGTCTTCGCGCCGGCCGCCGATCCGCTCTGGGGCGACGCCGTGCTGAGCCGGTGGCCCCTGGACGCGGCGCGGACCCGGCCGCTGCCGGCGGTCGGCGCGCCCACCGGGGCGCAGGCCCTCGGCGTCACGATCGACTTCAGCGAGGACGTCCGCCTCGCGGTGGTCGCCACCCACCTGCAACCGCCGCCCGGCGGGGACCCGGTGGTCCAGGCCCGCGCGGTCGCCGACTTCGCCGTCCGGTACGCGGCCGGCCGGCCCCTGGTGGTCGCCGGCGACCTGAACACCGAGCCGGGCGACCCGGCGTTCGCCGAGTTCACCCGGGCCGGCCTGGTCGACGCGCTGGCCGCCGCCCGGCCCCTGCCGACCAGCCCGGCGGACGCCCCGCGCCAGCAGATCGACCACGTCCTCGTCACGCCCGACCTGGCGACCGGCGACGCGGCGGCCCCACCCGGGACGGCCAGCGACCACCTGCCGGTCGCGGTGACCCTGACCCTGCCGCCGGCCTGACCCGCCGCCCGCCCGGGCCGCTCGGCGGCGATCCGCCCCCGGGCCCGCACCGTCAGAGGCGGTCGACGGCGAGCAGGCGGTCGCCGGTGAAGGCGAGCAGCCAGCCGCCGCCCTTCGGGGTGGTGAAGTCGTCCGGCCGCCCGCTGAGCCGGGCCAGGGCGCCCGGGATCACCTTGCCCTGGCTGCACACCCCCGCCGCCTCGCCGGTGGCCGCCAGCGCGGCCAGGCGGGCGGCGGCGGCCAGCGCGCACTCGTCGGGCTGCTGGCCCGGCCGCGGCTCGTCCAGGTCGCCGTCGACCTCGATCGGCAGGTCGAGCAGGGCCGCCGCCGGGTCGAGGGTCTGCACGCAGCGGCGGGCCGAGGCCGACAGCAGGCGTACCGGGCGGACCAGCGCCACCAGCGGGGCCAGCGCGTGGGCCTGCGCCCAGCCCCGGGCGTCGAGCGGGCGGCCGGTGTCCGGGCCCGACCAGGTGGCCCGCTTGCCGGCGTGGGCGTGCCGGACGACCGCCACCGTCCCGGTGACCGTCGGCAGCGCCGCGAACGCGGCCAGCACCTCGGCGTCGTGCGGGTAGCTGACCAGCCGGATCGCCTCGTCCACGCCGAGCCAGCGCACGTCGTCGACCTCGGTCGCCGGTTGGAAGCCGCCGGTGGCCACCGCCCGCATCGACCAGTAGTCGACCACCTTCGGGCGGCCCTCGCTGCGGTAGCGCACGGTGGGCAGCCGCACCTGCGGCACCGCCCGGGCGTCGGCCTCCTCGGCCACCTCCCGGACGGCGGCGAGCAGCGGATGCTCGCCCCGTTCCAGCTTGCCCTTCGGCAGCGACCAGTCGCCGTAGCGGGGCCGGTGCACCAGGCAGACCAGCACCCCGCCGCGCGGCGCGCGCTCGGCGTCCACGCCCCCGGGGGCCGGCCCGGGGTCGTCGGCGGGCCGCCACACGACACCGCCCGCCGCCCGGATCGGGGGCGTCGTGTCGGGGACCCCGGTCGGCCAGCCCCGACCGGGGCCGGCCGCGTCCCGCTCATCCAGCATCAGGTCAGCCTATGCGGGTACCGGTCAGCCCGCCGTGCCACCGACGCGACGCAGCAGCATGTCCTGGAGGTGGACCGGCGGCTCCCCGGCCGTGCCGGTACGCCGGCTCCAGGTCCCGTCCGGCGCCAGCTCGAACGCGTCCACGTCGGGGCTCATCGCGGCGGTCAGCACGTGGTCCAGTTCGGCCCGGGCGACCGGGTCGCTCACCCGCACCAGCGCCTCGACCCGGCGGTCCAGGTTGCGGTGCATCAGGTCGGCCGAGCCCACCCAGAACTCGGCGTCGCCGTCGTTGCCGAACCGGAAGATCCGGGAGTGCTCCAGGAACCGGCCCAGGATCGAGCGGACCCGGATGTTCTCCGACAGGCCGGGCACCCCCGGCCGCAGCGTGCACATGCCCCGGATCACCAGGTCCACGTGGACGCCGGCCCGGGAGGCCCGGTAGAGCGCGTCCGTGATCTCCTCGTCGACCAGTGAGTTCACCTTGATCTGCACGAGCCCGGGCATGCCCAGCCGGACGTGCGCGATCTCCCGCTCGATCCGCTCGATCAGTCCGCTGCGGATGCCCTGCGGCGCCACCAGCAGCCGGCGGTACGCGGTCTGCCGGCTGTAGCCGGTGAGCACGTTGAACAGGTCGGTCAGGTCGGCCCCGATCTCCGGGTCGGCGGTGAGCATGCCGAAGTCCTCGTAGAGCCGGGCGGTCTTCGGGTGGTAGTTGCCGGTACCGATGTGGCAGTAGCGGCGGATCTGGTTGCCCTCCTGGCGTACCACCAGAGCCGTCTTGCAGTGCGTCTTGAGCCCGACCAGGCCGTAGACGACGTGGCAGCCGGCGCGCTCGAGCGTGCGCGCCCAGCCGATGTTGGCGACCTCGTCGAAGCGCGCCTTCAGCTCGACCAGCACCACCACCTGCTTGCCGGCGGCCGCCGCGTCGACGAGCGCGTCCACGATCGGGGAGTCGCCGCTGGTGCGGTAGAGCGTCTGCTTGATGGCCAGCACGTCGGGGTCCGCGGCGGCCTGCTCGATGAAGCGCTGCACGCTGGTGGCGAACGAGTGGTACGGGTGGTGGACCAGGATGTCGCCGTCGCGCAGGGTCGCGAAGACGCTGCGCGGCACCTCGCCCTCGGTGAGCCGGGGGTGGGTGGCCGGCACGAACGGCGGATCCTTGAGGTCCGGCCGGTCGGCCTCGTTGTAGAGCTGCCAGAGCGCGGAGAGGTCGAGCAGGCCGGGCACCCGCAGCACCTCCTGGTCGTGCATGTCCAGCTCGCGCACGAGCAGCTCCAGCACGTGCTCGGAGATCGAGGCGGCCACCTCCAGCCGGACGGGCGGGCCGAACCGGCGCCGGGCCAGCTCCCGCTCCAGGGCCTGGAGCAGGTCCTCGTCGCGGTCCTCGTCGACCTCCACCTCGGCGTTGCGGGTGACCCGGAACAGGTGGCACTCGACCACCCGCATGCCGGAGAAGAGCTGCCCCAGGTGCACCGAGATCAGGTCCTCCACCGGCAGCATCCGCACGCCCGGCAGGTCGCGGTGCACCCGGACGAAGCGGGGCACGTTGTTCGGCACCTTCACCCGGGCGAAGAACTCCGAGCCGCCGTCCGGGTCGCGGACGGCCACGGCGAGGTTGAGCGACCGTCCGGAGATGTACGGGAAGGGGTGCGCCGGGTCCACCGCCAGCGGGGTCAGCACCGGGAAGATCTGCTCCCGGAAGTACGCGCGCAGCCGTTCCCGCTCGGGGTGGTCCAGGTCGGCCCAGCGCAGGATCCGGATGTCCTCGGCGGCCAGCTTCGGCAGCACCTCGTCGGTGAAGCAGGCCGAGTGCCGGGCCACCAGCGTCGCGGCCTTCCCGGCGACCAGCTCCAGCTGGGTGCGCAGCGGCATCCGGTCCCCGCCACGTACCGGCAGGCCGGCCTGGAGCCGGCGCTTCAGCCCCGCGACCCGCACCATGTAGAACTCGTCGAGGTTGCTGGCGAAGATGGCCAGGAACTTGGCCCGCTCCAGCAGCGGCGTGCGCGGGTCCTCGGCGAGCGCCAGCACCCGGGCGTTGAAGTCGAGCCAGGAGAGCTCCCGGTTGAGGAAGCGGTCCTCGGGCAGCGGCTCGGCCGCGGGCGGCTCGTCCCCGGGGTCCGGCGCGGGCTGCGGCGACGCCGCCTCGACGGGCGGGCCGGGCACCGGGTCCAGCACCTCCTCCAGACCGGCGGAGGCGCTCGCCGCGTCGGTCCCGGCGGCCTCCGTCCCGGGGGTTCCGGCGGATCCGTCGGCGTGGAAGCGGCCGTCGGCGCCCCGGGACCGGGCGCCGTTGCGGGGTGCGGCCGGGTCGGTGTGCGGTCGGTTGGCGGGGTGCTTGCGAGGGGTGCTCACCCGCCCATAATCACCCGGATGCGGTTAACGCAAAATGAACTTCGACCAGCCGCTCAGGCCATCGTCGGCAATGTCACCCGGACGACCTCGCCGGCGGCGTCGGTCTCGACGCGCAACCGCTGGCCGAGGCGGAGCAGCCGCAGGCCGGAGGCGTCGAACGCCCGGGCCGGGAAGGCCAGCTCGGTGCCGTCGTCGAGGAGCAGCGTCCCGCTGCGGGTCGCCGCGTCGTAGGTGGCCACCGTGCCCTGCATGCCCCGCACGCTACACGCCCTCAGGCCGGGCAGCCGGCGGCGGCCAGCGCGGCCGTGCGGGGCCCCAGCCCGAGCCGGGCCGCCGCGGCCAGGTCGTCGGCGGTGTCCACGTCCCGGCGCAGGCTCGGCCAGTCCCCGGCGAGCGCGAGCGCCCCGCTCGCCGCGTGCGCGGCGGCCGAGCCGAGCCCGAAGCGGGGGTCCAGGGGCACGCCCGGCGGTGCGGCCAGCAGCACGGTGCCCTGACCGGGGGCGTCGGCCACGTACCCGCGTACGCCCGGGGGCGCGGTCCGCGCCGCGCGCAGGGCCGCCGCCAGCTCGGCCGGGCGCAGCGCGGGCAGGTCGGCGGTGAGCCCGGCCACCCAGCCGCCGCCCGCGGCCGACGCGCCGTGCCGGAAGGCGGCGTTCAGCCCGGCGGCGGGAGTGTCGGGAAGCGTCCGGGCGCCCGCGCGGCGGGCGGCCTCGGTCACGCGGGCGTCGTCGGTGACGACCAGCACCCCGGCCACCGCCGGGCAGGCCCGCACCGCGGCGACCGTGTCGGCGGCCAGGGCCAGCGCCAGCTCCTCGTGCGGTACGGCCGGCAGCGCCCCCCGCAGTCGGCTCTTCGCGGCGGCGAGGCGCTTCACCGGCACCACCACGGTCCACCTCGGCTGACTCACACCGCCATCCTGCCAGCCGCACGGCGGTACCCTCTCTGGCCGGACCCGGGTCGAGCAGGCATGATTTCCGCTGCGGGCGTCACCGGGTGCGGATCCGGTGCGGGTCGGGGCGGCACGAGGAGGCGCGGTGACACGGCGGAGGCTGGGGTTCTGGCAATGGTTCGCCGTGGTGCTGGTCAAGCCCGTGATGACCGTCTGGACGCGGCGTACCTGGCGCGGCATGGAGCACCTGCGCCGCGACGGCGGCGTGATCATCGTGCCGAACCACGTCTCGCACGCCGACCCGCTCGTCGCGGCGCACTTCGTCTACGACGCCGGCCGTTGGCCGCAGTTCCTCGGCAAGGCCAGCGTGTTCCGGGTCCCGGTGATCGGCTGGATCCTGCACCGCTGCCGGCAGATCCCGGTCGAGCGGAACACCGTGGACGCGGTGCGGTCGCTGGAGCACCTCGTCGCCGCGCTCGACCAGGGCGGCGCGGTGGTGATCTACCCGGAGGGCACCATCACCCGCGACCCGGACCTGTGGCCGATGAAGGGCAAGACCGGCGCCGCCCGGCTCGCGCTCGCCACCGGGGCGCCGGTCGTCCCGGTCGTCATGTGGGGGCCGGAGCGGATCTTCGACCCGCGCCGGGCCCGACTGAACCCGCGCCCCCGGATCCCGGTGACCGTGGTCGCCGGGCCGCCCGTCGACCTGAGCCGGTGGGCCGGGTCGACCCCGACGAAGGCCGTCCTCGAGGAGATGACCGACACCATCATGCTGCGCCTTCGTGACATGCTCAGCGAGATCCGGGGCGGCACCCCGCCACCACTGTGGGAACGGACGGCCCGCCCGGCCGGCGAGCGGCGGCGGCCGGAGGCGGCGGCGTGAGCGGGCACGTCGCGGTCCTGGGTGCCGGCTCGTGGGGCACCGCGTTCGCCAAGATCCTCGCCGACGCCGGTCGGGACGTCACCGTCTGGGCCCGCCGGCAGGCGGTCGCCGACACGATCCGCGCCGAGCGGCGCAACCCGGAGTACCTGCCGGACGTGCTGCTGCCGTCCCGGGTCACGGCGACCGGGGACGCCGTCGAGGCGATCACCGGGGCGGAGCTGGTGGTGCTGGCCGTGCCGTCGCAGACGCTGCGCGGCAACCTGGCCGAGTGGACCGCGCACCTGCACCCGGACGCCACCCTGGTGTCGCTGATGAAGGGCATCGAGCTCGGCACCACCAGGCGGATGAGCGAGGTGATCGTGGAGACCGCCGGGGTGGCGGCGGACCGGGTGGTGGTGGTCTCCGGCCCCAACCTGGCCCCGGAGATCGCCGCCGAGCAGCCCGCCGCCACCGTGGTCGCCTGCACCGACGCCGACCGGGCGACGCTGGTGCAGCGCTCGATCACCACGCCCTACTTCCGCCCGTACACCAACGACGACGTGATCGGCTGCGAGCTGGGCGGCGCGGTCAAGAACGTGATCGCCCTGGCGTACGGCATCGCCGTGGCGATGGGCTTCGGCGACAACACCCGGGCCATGCTCGTGACCCGGGGACTGGCCGAGACGGCCCGGCTCGGGGTGGCCCTGGGCGCCGACCCGCTCACCTTCGCCGGCCTGGCCGGGATGGGCGACCTCGTCGCCTCCTGCTCGTCGCCGCTGGCCCGCAACCGCACCTTCGGCGAGCACCTGGGCCGGGGCGCGACCCTGGAGGAGGCCCGCGTCGCCACCCGGCAGACCGCCGAGGGCGTCAAGAGCGCGCTGGCCCTGCGTGACCTGGCCCGGGCGCACGCGGTGGAGATGCCGATCACCGAGCAGGTCGAGCTGGTCTGCCACGAGGGCATGGACCCGCGGCTCGCCGTCGAGGCCCTGATGAGCCGGACGACGAAGCCGGAGTGAACGACGTGACCGAGCACCAGGACGGCACCCGCTGCGTACGCGCCGGCCTGCCCGAGCCGGCTCCCGGCCAGCCGTTCCTGCCCGGGCCGGTGTTCGCCGCGCCGTACCACCTGGACCCGTTCGCGGGGCCGGCGGCGGCGCCCGACGGCTACGGCCGACCCGACAACCCCACCCGGCGGCTGCTGGAGGCGGCGGTGGGGGAGCTGGAGGGGGGCGAGTGCCGGGTCTTCGCCAGCGGGCAGGCCGCGATCACGGGGCTGCTGCTGGCGGTGCTGAGGCCGGGGGACACCGTGGTGCTCCCGTCGGACGGATACTTCCCCGTCCGGGCCTTCGCCGCCGACACGCTGGAGGGCGTCGGGGTGCGGGTGCTCCTCGCCCCGACCGCCGGCCCGCACCCGGCTTTCGACGGCGTACGCCTGGTGCTGCTGGAGACCCCGGCCAACCCCGGCCTGGACGTCGCCGACGTGGCGGCGCTCTCCGCCCGGGCGCACGAAGCCGGCGCCCTGGTCGCGGTCGACAACACCACGGCCACCCCGCTCGGGCAGCGTCCGCTCGACCTGGGCGCCGACGTCGTGGTGGCCTCGGGGACCAAGGCCCTGACGGGGCATTCGGACCTGCTGCTCGGCTACGTCGCGACCCGCTCGGCCGAGCTGCGGGACGCGGTCACCGCCTGGCGGAACGCCACCGGGGCGGTGCCGGGCGCGTTCGACGCCTGGCTCGCGCACCGGTCGCTGGCCACCCTGGACCTGCGGCTGGCCCGGCAGACCGCGAACGCGCGGGCCCTCGCCGAGCTGCTCGCGGGGCGCGACGACGTGACCGGGCTGCGCTGGCCGGGGCTGCCCGGCGACCCGGCCCACGCGGTGGCGTCGGTCCAGATGCGACGGATCCCGGGGGTGCTCTCCTTCGACCTCGGCGACGCCGGGCGGGTGGCGCGGTTCCTCGACGCGGCCCGGCTGGTCGCCGCCGCCACCTCCTTCGGCGGCCTGCACACCACCGCCGACCGGCGGGCCCAGTGGGGCGACGACACCCCGCCCGGCTTCGTCCGGCTCTCCTGCGGGGTCGAGGACGCCGTCGACCTGGTCGCCGACGTGGCCGCCGCGTTGGACGCCAGCCGCGGCGCGTGACGGTCGATCCGTTCCGCCCCGACCGGCCCGCCCTCGTGCACCGGCTGCGCGCCGCCGGCTGCGTCTACGCCGAGGACGAGGCGGAACTGCTGATCGCCGCCGCCGACTCGGCCGATGCGCTGGCCGGCCTGGTCGAGCGCCGCGTCGCAGGGCTGCCGCTGGAGCACGTGCTCGGCTGGGCCGAGTTCTGCGGCGAGCGGATCGCCGTCGACCCCGGCGTGTTCGTGCCGCGCGCGCGTACCGCCCTGCTGGTCGACGCCGCCGTCGCGGTGACCGGGCCGGCGGCGGCCGTGGTGGACCTGTGCTGCGGTTCGGGCGCCACCACGGTGGCGCTGGCCCGCCGGCTCGCGCCGCGCTGGCTGGCCGCCGCCGACGTGGACCCCGCCGCCGTGGCCTGCGCCCGGCGCAACCTGGGCCCGCTGGCCGTCCCGGTCTTCGAGGGCGACCTGTACGACCCGCTGCCGGTGCGCTGGCGGGGTCGGCTGGACCTGGTGCTGGCCAACGCCCCGTACGTGCCGACGGCGGCGGTGGCGCTGATGCCGACGGAGGCCCGGCTGTACGAGGCGCCGGTGGCCCTCGACGGCGGCCCGGACGGGCTGGCGGTGCTGCGCCGCGTCGCCGAGGGCGCGGCGCGCTGGCTGGCCCCGGGCGGGCACCTGGTGGTGGAGGCGGGGGAGACGCAGCTGGACGCGCTCCGCGCGGTGCTGACCGCCGTGGGCCTGCACCCCACGGTGACCCGTGACGACGACCGGGACGCCACCGCCGTCACGGCCCGCCGCCCGGCCTGACCTCCACCCGGCCTGACTTGCGCCCCGCCGGTTCCGGCGCGACGGGGTGACCCCGCCGGACGACGGCCCCACCGGCTCCCAACGGTGGGACCGCCGCCGGCGGGGCACCGGCGCGACGTGGTCAGCGGGCGCGCCGGCGCCCCCGGAGGGAGGGTCAGTGTCCGGGCGGGGCCCCGACGAAGGCGGCCCAGGCGGCCGGCGGGAAGAGCAGCGCGGGGCCGGACGGGTCCTTGGAGTCGCGGACGGCGACGGTCCCCGGGAGCACCGCCATCTCCACGCACGCCCCCTCGTCGCCGCTGCGGCTGCTCTTGCGCCACCGCGCCACGGCCAGCGCCGCGTTGCTCGTCGGTGTCATGGTCCTACCGTCCCTTCAGGAGTTGGAGGAGCTGGTCACGGCTGTCCGCCGGGCTGAGCGCGACGGTCCGCAGGTGCTCCATGATCTTGGTGCAGGTACGCAGGTCGCCCGGTCGGTCGAGGACCATCTGCCCGGCCACCGTCTCCACCGAGGCGATGATCGGGTCCTCCGGGTCCGGGAACTCCAGGATGTGCAGGGAGCCCCGGGTGCCCCGGTGGTAGCCGGCGGCGAGCGGGATCACCTGGACCGTGATGTTGGGCAGCTCGCCCATCTTGACCAGGTGGTGCAGCTGCGCCTCCATCACCGACCGGTCGCCGACGGGCCGCAGCAGCGCGCCCTCGTCGATGATGGCGTCGAGGATCGGCGGCTGGTCACCGGTGAGCCGCTGCTGCCGGTCCAGCCGGAACTGGACCCGCTGCTCCACCTCGTCGTCGCCGAGGGTGTGCGGGCCGCCCCGCATCACGCCCCGGATGTAGTCGGCCGTCTGCAACAGCCCCGGCACCACCGACGGCTCGAAGTTGGCGATCCCGGTCGCCTCGGCCTCGAGCGCGATGAAGTCGATGGTGCGCCGGTCCAGCAGGTACGAGTACGACACCCACCAGCCGGGCTTGCGCGCGTCCTTGGCCAGCTGCACGGCGGCGGCGACCTCGTCGGGGCCGACCCCGTAGAGGGTGAGCAGGGCGCGCACGGTGGCGGGGCTGACCAGCGTCTGCGCGTTCTCGTAGCGGGACAGGGTGCTGCGGGTGCTGCTGATCTCGTCCGCCGCCGCCTCGAGTGTCAGGCCGGCGGCTTCCCGGTGGGTGCGCAGCGCGATGCCCAGTCGGCGGGCACGAGCGGTCTTGGGAGCCATGCATCGATCGTCGCACATCTTCACGGGAAGGTGTAGATGAGAGAACGTCGATGAGAGTTGCATTCATGGCTGTGTACATGTCAATCTGTCATCGCGTCCTCACCGCCGGTTGTCGTGGCGACGGCGGCGGTGAGTGACCGGAGGGGATGGGGCGCGCGGCGATCGGGTTTCTCCCCCGTACCCGATCGCCGCGTGCCACGCCCGTGGCCCGTCTGCCGGAAGGGATGCGACGTGCGTACTGGTCGACAGGCCCGCGCCGACCACCCCGGCGGGCACCGATGACGCGGTTCCTGGTGGTGCTCACCGACGTGCGCCCGGCCGAGGGCGCCGGCCGCGACGAACGCAACTGCCCCGAGCGGCGCCGCCAGGTGGTCGGAGCGAGCAGCCGGGAGGCGGCGGACCGGATCGCGGGCGCGTTCATGGCGCTCGGCATGGTGCGCGCCGGCCGGCAGCGGGTCAAGGTGATCGCCATCGGCCGGCGGCACGCGCGCGGCTGACGCCGGCGAGGGCGGTGCGGTCACCGGAGGCGGCCCCGCCGGGCGGATCACCGACCCGGCAGGCGGCCCGGCCCGGCGGGAGGCGCGGCCCGGCGCCCCGCCGGGCCGTCCGGCGTCACAGCATCCTGCGCCGCTTCAGGTAGGCGACCAGGTCGTCGTAGACGCCCCCCTCGTTGGCGAACATCGCCACGTTGCGGGCGGTGGCCATCCACGGCTTCGTCGACGGCCGGACCTCCTTGACGGCCCGCTCCAGGTCCCGGTGCTCGATCATCCGTACCTCGCCGCTGCGCACCGAGTCGGCCATCGCGAACTCGGCGGCCGTCTCGCAGAGGTGGGCCAGGTCGGCGCCCGAGTAGTCCTCGGTGGCCGCCACGATCTTCCGCAGGTCGATCCCCGCGATCGGCCGCTCCCGCAGGTGGTACTCCAGGATGGACCGGCGCGCCTCGGCGTCCGGCGGCAGCACCAGCACCACCCGGTCGAGCCGCCCGGGCCGGCGCAGCGCCGGGTCGACGTCCCACGGGGTGTTGGTGGCGGCCAGCACGAAGACCCCCTCGTTGCTGCCCTCCATCCCGTCCAGCTCCGCCAGCAGCTGGTTGCCCAGCGTCCGCATCGAGCTGGAGCCGACCTGCGAGCGCTTGTGCCCCAGCGCGTCGACCTCGTCGAGGAAGAGCACGCAGGGCGCGTTGCGGCGGGCCGCCTGGAACAGCTCGTGCAGGTTCCGCTCCGAGTTGCCCATCCACATGTCCAGCACGTCCACGATGGAGAGCGAGATGAACTTCGCGCCCATCTCCCCGGCGACCGCCCGGGCCAGGAACGTCTTGCCGCAGCCGGGCGGGCCGTAGAGCATCAGGCCGCCGCGCAGGCTCTTGCCGTACATCCTGCGCAGTTCCGGGTTGCGCAGCGGGCCGAGGAAGGCCAGTTCCAACCGTTCCTTGACCGCCGACATGCCGCCCACGTCGGCCAGCCGGATGCCCGAGTTCTCCACGTCGTACACCCGGTCGGAGTGGCCGGCCACCGGCTCCGGTTCGTCGCCGGCGCGGGCGAACCGCGGCGGCACGACGTCGGCCAGTTCCCGCTCGTAGGCCGCGAGGGGGTCCTGGTCGGCGGTCGCGGCGGGACCGCCGGGCCCGGTCGGCGCGGGCCGCTGCGCCGGCGGTCGCGGATCCGCCGGGGGCGGCGGCGGTACGGAGCCACCGAGCGCCCGTTGCATCAACGCCTGCGCCTGGGCGTTTCCCGGATCCCGGGCGAGCGCCTGCCCGACCTGCGCGATCGCCTCCCCGGCCCGGCCGGCGTCGAGCAGCAGCGCGGCGAGGTGCAGCCGCAGCGGCAGGTCATCGGGGCGGGCGTCCAGGGCCGCCGACAGGGATTCGATGAGGGGATCAGCGCTCATAGGACGTGCAGCGTAGTGGGCGCCCGGTGCCGTCACCGCCCCGGATTCCGGCTGCGCACGGGATCCGTCGGCCGGGGCGCGGTGGCCGGTCCGGCGCGGCGGTCCACGCACCGACCGGCGGCCGGCGCGGCCGTACGCGTGGTTACGCAACGTATATCCTTTGTTGACCGGTTGCTGCCGCCGCTCGGCTCTCCCCGGGTATCGGCATCCCGTGCCCGCCACGCACAGTAAGGTCAACCGCGTGAGCGCCACGACCGGAGCAGTCGCGTACGAAGAGGTGACGCAGTGACCACCCCAGGCAGGACCCGCGTGGCGATCGTCTTCGGCGGCCGCAGCCCGGAGCACGGCATCTCCTGCGTCAGCGCCGGCAGCGTGCTCGGCGCCCTCGACCCGGACGAGTTCGAGGTGGTGCCGGTGGGCATCACCCGGGCCGGCCAGTGGGTGCTGACCGACGGCGACCCGGGCCGGTTGGCGATCGACGCGCGCCGGCTGCCGGAGATCACCGCCGAGTCCGGCACCGACATCGTGCTGCGCGCCGACCCGACCGGCAACGGGCTCATGGTGCTCGACCCCACCGAGGGGCCTCGGGCGCTCGCCGACGTCGACGTGGTCTTCCCGGTGCTGCACGGCGCCTACGGTGAGGACGGCACCATCCAGGGCATGCTGGAGATGGCCGGCATCCCGTACGTCGGGGCGAACGTCTTCGCCTCCGCCGCCGCCATGGACAAGGAGTTCACCAAGAAGCTCTGCGCCGCCGAGGGCATCCCGGTGGGTCCGTACGCGGTGCTGCGCAACGGGATGACGCTCAGCGAGGCGGACAAGGAGCGGCTCGGCCTGCCGGTGTTCGTGAAGCCGTCCCGGGCCGGTTCGTCGTTCGGCATCAGCAAGGTCGACGACTGGGCGGCCCTGGACGCGGCGGTCGCCACCGCCCGCCAGATCGACCCGAAGGTGCTCATCGAGGGCGCGATCGTCGGCCGCGAGATCGAGTGCGGCGTGCTGGAGGGCGAGGCCGGCGGCGCGCCGGAGGCGTCCGTGCTCGCCGAGGTCCGGGTGGTCGGGGACTACGACTTCTACGACTTCGAGGCCAAGTACATCGACTCCGAGTCCGCCTGCGAGTACGACATCCCCGCCGGCCTGCCGGAGCGGGTCACCCGCCAGGTCCAGGAGTACGCCGTGCGCGCCTTCACCGCGCTCGACTGCGCCGGGCTGGCCCGGGTCGACTTCTTCGTCACCCCGGAGCTGGACGTCTACCTCAACGAGATCAACACCATGCCGGGCTTCACCCCGACGTCGATGTTCCCCCGGATGTGGGCGGCGTCCGGGCTGGAGTACCCGAAGCTGGTCCACCGCCTCATCCGCACCGCCCTGCACCGGGGCGTCGGCCTGCACTGACGAGTCGAGCAAGGGCCCCTCCGCCGTGCGGAAGGGCCCTTCTGCCGCTCACGGCCGGGGGAGCCGTCGGTCAGTTCCGGCAGCCGCTGGGGGCGTCGCCGCCGGAGGGCACCGAGGCCACGATGGTGTCCGAGACGGGAGCGACCCACTGCAACGCCTGCCCGTAGGAGCGCGGCACGCGGACCGTGACGGCGGTCTCCCGGTCCAGCGTGGTGAGCACGGTGGCGTCGGCCTGTTCGGTGGCGTACCAGCAGACCCGGTTGACCGTCCAGACGTCCTCCGTCTCGCCGACGGCCGGCTCCGTGCCGCCGCAGGCGACGGTGAGCGCCGGGTCGCCGTACGCGGCGTTCTGCTCCGGGCCGGCCGTGACCGGGCGCTGCGGGAGGTCGTTGACCGTGGGCGGCAGCTGCGAGAGCAGGGCGCGGCAGACAGTGGCGGGCCGCTCGGCCAGCGCCGGCGCGGCCATCTCGACCGGGGCGGTGGACTGCGGGCCGGCGGTGGTGGCGGTCGCGCTCGGCGCGGCGGCCGGCTCGGCCCGCTCGTCGGGGGAGAGTTGGGCGAACGCGAGGCCGCCCACCAGCAGGGTGACCGGCAGCGCGACCAGCGTCGCGATCAGCGCGGCGCCACGGGTCGTCCGGTCGGCGGCCGGCCGGTCGGGGGCGGCCTCGTCCGGCTGGGCGGAATCGGTCACGGGGGAGTCAGTGATCTTGTCCACTTACAGGCGCACCACCGAACACGTGAGGGTGCGGGTGATGCCGGGCACCATCTGCACCTTGCTGACAATGAGTTTGCCGAGCTCGTCGACGGTGTTCGCCTCGGTGAGCACGACCACGTCGTACGGCCCGGTGACGGCGTCGACCCGTACCACGCCGGCGAGGTCCGAGATGAGACCGGCCACGTCACGCGCCCGGCCGACCTCGGTCTGGATGAGGATGTACGCCTGTACCACGACTCGACCTCCGTCCGTCGCCGCCTGCGGAGCGGCCCGAAGGGAGAAAGTACCTTACGGACCAGGTCTGATCCCTATCGGTGGTCAAGGAGAAGCGGTGAGCGAGCACGGCGGAGGGGCGGCATGAGTGTCGCGGGGGTCGGCGAGTTCGGCCTGATCGATCGGGTGACCGCCCGGTTGTCGTACGGATCGACCGTTCTGCTCGGTCCCGGGGACGACGCGGCGGTGGTGGCCGCCCCGGACGCCCGGGTCGTGGCCTCGACCGACGTGCTGGTGGAGGGGCGGCACTTCCGGCGGGACTGGTCCGGCGCGCGTGACGTCGGCCACCGGGCGGCGGCGGCGAACCTGGCCGACATCGCCGCCATGGGGGCGCAGCCGACCGCGCTGCTGGTCGCGCTCTGCATGCCGCCGGAGCTGGAGCCCGGGTGGGCCGAGGAACTCGCCGACGGGCTGGCCGCCGAGGCGGCGAAGGTCGGCGCGAGCGTGGTGGGCGGGGACATGTCGGCCAGCCCGACGTTGACGATCGCGGTCACCGCCCTCGGCGACCTCGGCGGCCGGCCGCCGGTGACGCGCTCCGGCGCGCGGCCCGGGGACGTGCTGGCCCTGGCCGGCCGCACCGGGTACGCGGCGGCCGGGCTGACCGTGCTCTCCCGGGGCTTCCGCACGCCCCGGCTGCTGGTGGAGGCGTACCGGCGGCCCGAGGTGCCCTATCCGGCGGGGCCGCACGCCGCCCGGCTCGGCGCCACCGCCATGATCGACGTGTCGGACGGGCTGCTCGCCGACCTCGGGCACGTGGCGAAGGCCAGCGGGGTCGCCGTGGACGTGCGCCGGGACGCCTTCGAGGTGCCCCGGCAGATGCGCGACGCCGCCCAGGCGCTCGGCGTCGACCCGTACTCCTGGCTGCTCGCCGGGGGCGACGACCACGCGCTGGCCGCGACCTTCCCGTCGGCGGTGGCGCTGCCACCCGACTGGCGGCCGATCGGGCGGGTCACGGCGGGCTCGGGCGTCACGGTCGACGGTCAGCCGCACGACGGACCCGCTGGCTGGGACCACTTCCGGTAAGGGCCGACCGGCGTCGTACCCTTTACTCCGTGAGTGAGATCGAGATTCGGGCCGAGCGTTTCGACTCGCCGGTGGCGCAGCGGCTGATCCGCGCGGCACTGGCCGACCTCGGTGCCCGGTACGGCGGCAGCGGCGACGAGACCCCGGTCGACCCGGGCGAGTTCGAGCCGCCCGCCGGTGCCTTCCTCGTCGCCCACCTCGGCGGCGAGCCGGTGGGCTGCGGCGGTTGGCGCAGCCACGGTGACGAGGGCGACACCGCCGAGCTGAAGCGGATGTACACCGCGCCGGCGGCCCGGGGCCGGGGCGTGGCCCGGGCGGTGCTGGCGGCGGTGGAGCGCTCGGCCCGGGAGCACGGGCGCAAGCGGATCGTCCTGGAGTGCGGCGACAAGCAGCCCGAGGCGATCGCCATGTACACGGCGGCCGGCTACGACCGGATCCCGAACTTCGGCTACTACCGGGACGCCCCG
>NZ_JBPQTK010000127.1:0-17143 GCF_051386315.1 Micromonospora sp. URMC 107 | reverse complement strand
GGTGGGTGAGGGTGGTCAGGCGCTCCGTGGCGAGGCAGGAGGTCAGGCAGCGTTCCTTGGCGTCGCTGGTCAGGCGGGCCGTCCAGTCGGTGAAGCCACCGTCGCCGAGCTCGACCTCGTCCGCGTCCCGCCCGGCGGTGATCCGCAGCGCCGCGTCGACGTAGTAGCCCCGGCCGCGCCGGCGCTGCGGCTCGTCCACCAGCGGCGCGCCCGACGGGCCGAGTGCCGGCCGGACGGTGTCGGCGATCCGCTCCCCGACGACGGGGCTGTCCAGCACGGTCAGGCACACCCGCGCCCCCGCCGACTGCGGCAGCAGGGCGGCGAGCACCGCGCGCCAGTACGCCAGGTGCAGGGTGAGCAGTCGCGCCTCGGTGCGCCCCGAGCCGCCGTCGCGGGCACTGGAGACCAGCGTGAAGAGTCGGAAGTGCGCCGACGCGCTCGGCCCGAAGTCCTGCGCCCGCAGCACCCGGTGGCAGGCGGCCAGGTGCACGGCACCATCGGTCGGCTGCTCGCGGCGGCGCACCGCGGCCTCGACCGCGAGGGCGTTGGTGGGGTCGCTGAGCACCTCGGTGGCGCGCAGGGTGGTGACGATCCGATTCTGGCTGACCGGCGCGATCGTCGAGCAGGTGCCGAGCGGGGCGACGGGGGAGAGGTCGACGCCGGTGAACTCGGCGGGCAGCAGCTGCCACAGGCGGGCCTCGACCTGGGACAGCACGCGCGGGTCGGCCGCCGCCGGCTGGGTGAAGCGGTCCGTGCGCCAGCGGCGGACGAGGTCCGCCGGGCGCACCGCCGCCGCCCGGTCCCGCGCCACCGCCAGCAGCAGCGTGCGCAGGTCCGCCGGGGCCAGGCCGGCCAGGGCGGCGCGGGCGCCGTCCGGCAGCCGCTCCCACACCCGCCGCTCCGCGTCGTCCATGCCGGCCACCCTGTCGTACGCCCCGCACGCCGTCCACCGAAATCCACGGCTGGCGCGTCGCTGCGGCGGCGACGCCGGGAAGCGGTGGTCCCGTCCGTGGGGCCGCCGCTTCCCGGCGGAGGCGTGCGTTGGGTCCGGTCCGGGCGGCGGACCGCCCGGACCGTCAGGAGAGCGTGCAGGCCGCGCCGTTGACGGTGATCAGGCCGGGCGCCGGGTTGGCACCGCCGCCGGTCACCGCGTTGAAGCCGAAGGTCACCGTGCCGCCCGGGGCGATCCGGGCGTTGTACGACTCGTTCCGCGCGGTGACCGTGGCCCCGGCCTGCGTCGCCTTCGCCAGCCACGCCTCGCGTACCTTCTGGTCGCCGGTGAAGGCGAAGCGGGCCGTCCAGCCGTCGATGGCGCTGGTGCCGGTGTTGCGGATGGTCACCTGGGCGGTGAACCCGGTGCCGCCGTGCCAGGCGCCGTGGTTGGTGTACGTGCCCGCGCAGGTGGGCGCCGGCACCGCCGCCGAGTCACCCTGGTCGGCCAGGAACGAGGCGATCCAGGCGAGCGCCGAGTTCCAGTTGATGGCCACCTCGTTGGTCGCGTACGAGTTGATGTCGTCGACGTAGCAGAACATCGGCTTGCAGCCGGCGAGCAGCTTGGCGGCGAACGGATCCTGGAGGGCGGCGTTCGGGCCGCCGGCCAGTGAGCCGGCGGGCGGCTTCGGCAGGTCCGGGTCGAGCTGGTGGCCGAAGATCCGGCTGTGCTGGTTCTCGGCCGCGTGCTCGCCCCAGCCGGTCACGTACGAGATGTTCAGCGCGTTGCGGCCGAGGACGTAGTCCATCGCCTGCACCGCGCCGTCGCGGTACTTCGCGTCCCGGGTCAGGTCGAAGGCGGTGGCCAGCACGATCGCGTTGTTGATGACGTTGCTGTTGCCGCCCCAGAAGTAGCTGCCCGCATCCCCGGGCATCGGCAGCCCGTACGCCTGCCGGCCCGCCTCGGCGAGGTGCGCGTCGGCGGCGGCGGTGACCGAGGCGCGGACGCGGGCCAGGTCGGCGGCCGGCAGCCCGTTGGGCACGGTGGCCAGGTCGAGCCGGCCCAGCGCGGCGACGCCCTGCCAGCCGAAGCCGCGCGGGTCGAACACGTCCCCGGTGTGGTGCGGCGACGCGGTCAGGTCCGCCAGGTACGGCTGTTCCCCGGTGGTCAGGTAGAGCTCGACGGCGGCCCAGTAGAACTCGTCGGTGACGTTCGTGTCGTCGTACGCGCCGCCGCCGGTGCTGTCGGTCGGGCTGGCGTACCGCGTCGGGTTGGCCTTGGCGGCGGCGTAGGCCGTCTTCGCCGCCGTGCCGCAGCGCTTCGCGAAGGCCGCGTCGTAGGGGGCGAACAACCGCGCGCACTGGGCGGCGACGGCGGCCAGGTTGAGGGTGGCGGCGGTGGACGGCGGGTGCAGCTCGCGCTGCTCCGGGTCGTCGTGCGGGGCGAGCGGCAGCCCGGTCCAGTTCCGGTCGTGGATCTTGTGGTGGGCCATCCCGGCCAGCGGCTCGCCGGCCGGCACCTGCATGCGCAGCAGGAACTCCAGCTCCCAGCGGGCCTCGTCGAGGACGTCCGGCACGCCGTTGCCGCGCTCGGGCACCCGTAGCGTGCTGTCGCCGAGGGCCGCGCCGTGCCCGGCGGTGGCGGCCGTGCGGGTCCGCTCGAAGGTGTTCAGCAGCTGGTAGGTGGCGATGCCGCCGTTGACCACGTACTTGCCGTGGTCGCCGGCGTCGTACCAGCCGCCGCGCACGTCCAGGGAGTAGTCGCAGACGCCCGGCTGGCAGGGCACGTTGGTGTCGCCCTTGTTGGGCGCGACGTCGAGGTGCCCGGCCGGCCGGGCGTACTCGGCGCCGATCAGGTCGCCGTCGATGGCGATGCCGCTGCGCTGGGCGTAGAAGAACTGGAGGGAGTCGGCGCGCAGCCGGTCGTAGAGGGTGCCCGAGATGTCGAAGGGGTGGCTGGTCTCGCCGTCGACGACCAGCGTCAGCCCCGCCCCCGGGGTCCGGTACGACGAGAAGTCGAGCGTCTGCACGTTCTGCCCGGAGGCGGCGTCGACGCCGCGCGGTGTGGTGCTGCCGCTGGCCAGGACGGCACCGGCGGCGGAGCGGAGCTGCCAGGGCAGGGCGTCGGTCGCCGACGTGACCACGGTGGCGTTCTTCGGCCCGCCGGGCAGGTAGCCGACCTGGTTGACCCGCACCCGTGGCCCCGTGTCGGGCACGTACGGCTCGGGCGGGTCGCCGCCGCGCAGCGAGACGTCGTCCAGGCAGACGGTCTGTTCGGCCGCGTTGCCGCCGACCTGGAAGATCAGTTGGGCGGCCGGGTTGCCCTCGGCGACCGTGAACGTCTTCTCGACCCGCTGGGCGGTGCCGCCGGCGGTGGCGTCGACGCTGGCGTACGTGGTGTAGGGGGCGCTGCCCAGTTGCAGGACGGCCTTGACGGCGGTGCCGGGGGTGGCGGAGACGTCGAAGCCGAGGGTGTACTCGGCCCCGGCGACCAGCGGCACGCCGTCCTGGCCGATGCCGGCGTCCCAGGGGTTGGCCAGGCCGCCGGGCACCGTCGTGCAGAGCCGGCCGTCGGTGACCGCGAGCGCGCCGGTGCCGTAGGAGAACCAGGGGGACACGCCGGCGCTGAAGTCGCCGTTGTCGATCTGTTCGGGGGCGTCGGGGGGCGGTTCGGCGTGGGCCGTGCCGGCGGTGGTTCCGGTCAGGGCGAGGGTGGTCGCGGCCGCGAGCAGCGCGAGGCGGCGTCGGGATGGCGTCACGGGTGTTCCTTCCGGACGACTGCGGGGGACGGGGGCTGGTGGTGGCACGCTGGGAGCGCTCCCAGGTGTGTCGATGGTTCCAGTGCCCCCGGCACCCTGTCAATCGATCCGACTGGATGGATCCGAATGGCCCGGCGGGGCCGTGGGACAGTGAGATTCGCCGCGCGACGCGCCGAGGTCTCGATCTCCTAGAGACAACTGAGCCCTTCGCCTGGCAGGCTGCCACCCATGACCCTGAAGCTGCGTTCCGTGGGAACGAGCGACCGTGGGCTGATCCGCAGCGGAAACCAGGACGCCCTGCACGCCGGCACCTGGCTCGTCGCCGTCGCCGACGGCATGGGCGGGATGGCGGCCGGCGACCTGGCCAGCGCGATCGCCATCGAGGCGGTCGCTCCGCTCGACGTGGAGACCCCGGAGCACGCGCTGGTGGCCGCACTGCAGAGCGGCATCGAGCTGGCCACCGCGCGGATCCACCAGGCGGTCGCCGAGGATCCGGAGCGGCAGGGCATGGGCACCACCCTGACCGCCCTGCTCTTCGCCCGGACGGGCAGCTGCCTGGCCCTCGCCCACGTCGGCGACTCCCGCGCCTACCTGTTCCGCGAAGGCGTGCTCAAGCAGATCACCCGGGACGACACGTTCGTGCAGATGCTCGTCGACCAGGGGGTGATCACCGCCGACCAGGCCAGCAGCCACCCCCGCCGGGCCGTGGTCACCCAGGCGTTGCAGGGCGAGGAGGTCTCCCCGGCGTACGCGACGATGGTGCCGTGGCCCGGGGACCGCTGGCTGCTGTGCAGCGACGGGCTGTCCAACGTCGTCCGCCCGGACACCCTCGCCGAGGTGCTCGCCGCGCACCCGGACCGCACGGACTGCGCCCGCCGGCTGATCGACCTGGCGCTGCGTGCCGGCGGGCCGGACAACGTCACGGTGGTCGTCGCCGACGTCGTGGAGGAGTGAGCGGGCGGCCCGGGCAGTTCGGCGCCGCGGGCCGCACGGCGTCGCCGCCCGCGCGGAGGTGACGGCCTGAGCCCGCTCAGCGTCGGCGCGGGGCGGCGTGCCGGGTGGGCGGGGCCGTGGTCGGGTCCTCCGGCCACGGGTGGCGCGGGTAGCGCCCGCGCAGCTCCCCCCGCACCTGCGGGTAGCCGGTGCGCCAGAAGGAGGCCAGGTCGGCGGTGACCGCCACCGGTCGCCCGGCCGGCGAGAGCAGGTGCAGCAGCACCGGCACCCGGCCGTCGCCGACCCGCGGCGCGTCCCGCCAGCCGAAGGTCTCCTGGAGCTTCACCGCGAGCACCGGCGCCGCCGGGTCGGCGTAGTCGAGCCGGATCCGCGACCCGCTCGGCACGGTGATCCGCTCCGGCGCCACCTCGTCCAGCCGGGCCGCCAGGGCCCACGGCAGCAGGCGGCGCAGCGCCCCGGCCACGTCGACCCGGGCCAGGTCGGCGCGGCGGCGGGCGCGGGCCAGCTCCGGGCCCAGCCAGGCGGGCGCGTCGGCCAGCAGCGCCTCGTCGCCCACGTCGGGCCAGTCGCCGCCGAGCGCGTGCCGGCAGAACGCCAGCCGCTCGCGCAGCGCCCGCGCCGCCGGGGTCCAGGTCAGCAACCCGAGGCCGGTACGCCGCAGGCCGGTCAGCAGGGCCTGCGCCACCTCCGCCGGGTCGGGCCGGGTGATCGGCCGCTCGACCAGCTCGATCGCGCCCAGCCGCACCACCTCCCGGGCCACCACGTCCTCGCCGGCCCAGCCGACCTCGCGCTCGGTGCGCAGCAGCGGCCCGCCCGCCTCCCGGGCGGTCGCCTCGTCGAGCGGGGTGGCCAGCCGCACCCGGGCGGTCGGGGCGCCGGGGGATCGGTCCGCCACCGCGACGGCCAGCCAGTCGGCGCCCACCAGCCCCGACCCGGGCGCCAGCTCCGCCGCGGTCCCGCCGCTCATCAGGTACGCCGAGCCGCCCGGCCGACGCACCCGGGCGAGCCGTTCCGGGTGGGCGAGCCCGACCAGCAGCCCGGCGGCCAGGTCGTCGGTCAGTCCGGGGCCCCGGCCCGCGTCCCCGCCCGAGCCGAGGTCGCCGCTCGGCCGGGAACGGGCGGTGCCACCCGTCGCCGCCGCGCCGGGACCGTGGGTCGGGCGCGTTCGGCCGGGCCGCCCGGTCGACGCGGCGGGGGCGTCGGGCAGGGCGGCGCGCAGCCGGCGTACCTCCGCGCGCCAGCGGGCGGAGGCACCCGGGTCCGCGCCCGCGCGGAGCCGGCGCCAGGCGGCGGTCAGGTCGTCGCCCGGGCCGGCAACGGTGTCCTCGGCGAGCACCGCCACCACCTCCGCCGCCCGGTCCACCCCCACCCGGCCGGCCCCGTCGAGCAGCGCCCGGGCCAGCCGGGGATGCGCCCCGACGGCGGCGATCGCCCGGCCCCGGTCGGTGATCCGGCCGTCCGCGTCGAGCGCGCCGAGGGTGGTGAGGGTGTCGCGGGCCACCGCCATCGACGCCGCCGGGGGCGGATCGGGCAGGGCCAGCCCGGTGCCGTCGGGCGACCCCCAGGCGGCCAGCTCCAGGGCGAAGCCGGTCAGGTCGGCGGTGGCGATCTCCGGCTCCGGTTGCGCCGCCAGCCGCTCGTGGGTGGCCGCCGACCAGCAGCGGTAGACGTGGCCGGGCGCCTCCCGGCCCGCGCGGCCGGCCCGCTGGGTGGCCGCCGCCCGGGAGACCGGGACGGTGACCAGCGCGCCCAGCCCGCGGGCCAGGTCCATCCGGGCGACCCGGGAGAGCCCGGCGTCCACCACCACCCGAACGCCCGGCACGGTCAGGCTGCTCTCCGCCACCGCCGTCGCCAGCACCACCCGCCGCCGGTCGGCCGGGCGCAGTGCCGCGTCCTGGTCGGCGCCGCGCTGCCGGCCGTGCAGCGGCAGGACGGCGACCGCGTCGCGCAGGTCGGCCAGCCGGCCGGCGACGGCGCCGATCTCGCCGGCCCCGGGCAGGAAGACCAGCACGTCCCCGTCGCGCTCGCGCAGCGCCCGGCGCACGGTCGCCGCGACGTGGTCGAGCAGGCCCCGGTCGACCGGGCCGGCCCCGGGCGCGGGCACCGGCCGGGGCGGCGGCGCCCAGATCCGGGTCACCGGGTGCAGGGCCGAGGACGCCCGGACGATCGGCGCGGGAGCGTCCGCGCCGCCGAGCAGCGCGGCGAACCGGTCCGCCTCGGGGGTGGCCGACATCGCCAGCAGCCAGAGGTCGGGGCGCAGCGCGGCCCGGGCCTCCACGGCGAACGCGAGCGCCAGGTCGGCGTCGAGCTGTCGCTCGTGGCACTCGTCGAGCAGCACGGCGCCAGCGCCGGCCAGCTCGGGATCGCGGTGCAGCCGTCGGACCAGCAGCCCGGTGGTGACCACCTCGACGCGGGTCCGCGGCCCGCTGCGGCGCTCGCCGCGCACGGCGTACCCGATCCGCTCGCCGAGCGGCTCGCCGAGCAGCGCGGCCATCCGGCGCGCCGCCGCGCGGGCGGCCACCCGGCGCGGCTGGGCGACCAGCACGCGACCGGCGACCTCGTCGGCCACGGCCAGCGGGGCGAGGGTCGTCTTGCCGGTCCCGGGCGGGGCGACCAGCACCCCGGCGCCGGTTTCGCGCAGCGCGGCGACCAGCTCCGGCAGCACCGGCCGTACGGGCAGGTCGAGGGGCACGTCCGAGAGCACGGCCCAGTCTCGCACCGCCGGGGGAGCGGCTCAGTCGGGGCGTACCCCGTCGACGCCGGTGACGAAGGCGCGCCAGGCCGACGCCGGGAAGGCCAGCACGGGACCGGGCCGGTCCTTGCTGTCCCGGACGGCGACCCGGTCCCCGGCGACGGCGACCTCCACGCAGTTGCCGTTGCCCACGCTGCGGGTGCTGGTGCGCCACTGGGCCCGGGTCAGGTCGAGCGCGGTCATCGCGGTACCCCCGTCTGTGCCGGCGTGCCGCGTCAGCGGTCACGCAAAGTGACGAGAAGCTTCCGTCAGGCGGGTCAAGGACGCGTCCGGACCGAGTGCCATCCGGCACAGCTCCTCGTGCACAAGGCTATACCCGCGCACCTGTCCGGCCTCCTCCAGAGCCAGTCCCATCGTGAGGTTTTCCAGGTAGACCACGGTCGCGTCGGCGGCATCGGCGAACGTCAGCACGACGTACGGCGCGTTCATCGCCGGGTGTCCGCCGGCCGAGAACGGAAGTACCTGGAGGGTGACGTTCGGTAATTGAGAGACCTTCGCGAGATGGGCCATCTGGTCGGCCATCACGGCGTTGCCGCCGACCGGGCGGCAGAGCACCGCCTCGTTGAGCACCACGGACAACTCGACCGGATTGTCGCGGTGCAACACGTTCTGCCGGTGCAGCCGCGCGGCGACCTTGCGCTCGATCCCGTCCTCGCCCGCCGTGCGCCGGAAGACCTCCCGCGCGTACGCCTCGGTCTGCAGCAGCCCGGGCACCGCCTCGGCCTCGTACGTGCGCAGGGTCGCCGCCTCCGCCTCCAGCCCGACGTAGAACTCGAACCACTCCGGCAGCACGTCGCTGTAGCTCTGCCACCAGCCGCGCTGCTGCGCCCCGCGGGCGATCTCGATCAGCGCCTCGGCGTCCGCCCCGGTCACCTCGTACAGCGCCAGCGCGGCCCGCACGTCGCGCGGCTTGATGCCGATCTGGGCGTTCTCGATGCGGGACAGGTTGCTCTTGGACATGTCCAGTTGCCGGGCGGCGACGTCCAGGGTCATGCCCGCGCGCTCGCGCAACTGGCGGAGTTCCCGGGCGATGCGGCGGCGGCGGACGGTGGGGCTCGCGGTCACCCTCCGAGTCTGTCACGACAAGATCCGCAGGTCGCCCCAGCACGGAGTGCAACTTCCACATACGGGAGTTGCGTTGCAGTCACGGCCGGTGCATCCTTGCCCGGTTGCGATCACTGTGGACAACCCGAGCGGGAGGACCGGTTGCTCATCGCCGACGAGTTCTTCCTGATCACCCACAACGACAGTCGGGGCAAGGCGAAGCTGCACCCGGCGGCGACCGGCCTCGGCCTCGCCGGGGGCCTGCTCGGTGAACTGGTCCTGCGTGGACACGTCACCGTCTCCGCCGGGCTCGTCACGGTGCTCGACCGTCGCCCGCCGGCGGACGCGCTGGCGCACACCGTGCTCGACCAGGTGGTCAGCGAGACGCAGCAGCACCCGGTGCGCACCTGGCTGAGCTTCCTGGCGCAGACCGCCACCACCTCGGTGGGGGAGCGCCTGGTCAGGGCGGGTGTGCTGCGCCGGCAGGAGAGCCGGCGGCTGCTCCGCACCACCGTCAGCTACCTGCCGAACGACCTCAACGCGGTGGCCTGGCCGGCCACCCGGCTGCGCGCCCTGCTCGACCGGCCGGAGCCGCCGGGCGTGCCCGACGCGACGCTGCTGGGTCTGGTCGTCGCCGCCGGGCTGAGCCGCGAGGTGCTGTGGAGCGCCGGCCCCCGGGCACACCACCGGCTGGGCGTGCTCATCCCGGCGCTGCCCGAGCCACTGCGGGAGCTCGTGGCGCACACCGAGGCCGCGGTCGGCGCCGCCGTGCTGCGCGGCGTCGGCTGACCGGGCCCCCTCCCACCCCTCCCTCCCCTCGATCCGGAGTACGCCCATGTCCACACCCACGCTCGGCCGACCGAGCAACGTCTCCGATGCCCTGGCCCGCGGCCGGCTCGGCGTCCCGTCGGTGATCTTCTTCGTCCTCTCCGCCGCCGCGCCGCTGACCGTGGTGGCCGGCGTCGTCACCACCGGCTACGGGGTCGTCGGGGTGCTCGGCATCCCGGTGGCCTTCCTGACGGTGGCGGCGGTGCTCGCCCTCTTCTCCATCGGGTACGTGGCGATGGCCCGGCGGATGACCAACGCCGGCGCGTTCTACGCCTACATCGCCCGGGGGCTGGGCCGCCCGGCCGGCGTCGGCGCCGCCTGGGTGGCGCTGATCGCCTACAACGCCCTCCAGGTGGGGCTCTACGGCACCATCGGCGCCGCGGCGGAACCGGTGCTGGACCGCCTGTTCGGGGTGGCCCCGGCGTGGTGGCTGGTGGCGCTGGTCGCCTGGGCGACGGTCGGGGTGCTCGGTCTGCTCCGGGTCGACCTGAACGGCCTGGTGCTGGCGGCGCTGCTGGTCGCCGAGATGGTGGTGATCGTCGTCTTCGACCTCGGGCAGCTGACCCACCCGGCCGGCGGGGAGGTCAGCTTCGCGGCTCTGGCACCGGAGAACCTCCTCGTACCCGGCGCCGGCGCGGTGCTGGTGCTGGCCATCCTGGGCTTCGTGGGCTTCGAGTCCGCCGTGGTGTTCAGCGAGGAGAGCAAGGACCCGCGGCGGACGGTGCGGTTGGCCACCTTTCTCTCCATCGCCATCATCGCGGGGATCTACGCGCTGTCCTCGTGGAGCATGACCGTTGCCGTCGGGCCGGACCGGATCGCCGCCGAGGCGGGCGAGCAGAGCATCGGGCTGATCTTCAACCTGGCCGAGGCGCACCTCGGGGGTACCGCCGTCACCATCGGCCAGGCGCTCTTCCTGACCTCGGTGCTCGCCGCGATGATCTCCTTCCACAACACCACCGCCCGGTACGCCTTCGCGCTCGGCCGGGAGCGGGTGCTGCCGGCCGTGTTCGGGCAGACCTCGCCGCGCACCGGGTCGCCCCGGGCGGCCTCCCTCGCGCAGAGCGCGCTCGGGCTGGTGGTGATCGTGCTCTACGCGCTCAACGGCTGGGACCCGGTGGTGCAGCTGTTCTACTGGGTCGGTACGGCCGGCGGCTTCGGGGTGCTGCTGCTGATCGCCACCACCTCGCTCGCGGTGATCGCCTTCTTCGCCCGGAGCCGGGCGGACGAGACGCTGTGGCGTGGCGCGGTCGCCCCCGGCCTCGCCGCCATGGCACTGGCCGTGATCGTCGTGCTGGCGGTGGTCAACTTCGCCGACCTGCTCGGGGTGGCGCCGGACTCGCCCCTGCGCTGGGCGGTCCCGGCGGTCTACCCGGTGGCCGCGCTGCTCGGCCTGCTGTGGGCGCTGGTGCTGCGCGGCAACCGCCCCGACACGTACGCCCGGATCGGTCTGGGCGCGGAGAGCGTGGCGACGACGGTGCCGGTGACCGGGCGCGTGGGCGGGCCCGTCCCGAGCGCGACGGGGGCGCACCGGTGAGCGGGGTGCGCGTCGAGCGGCTCGGGCCGCGGGAGACGTCGCTGGTGGCCGGGCGGATCGCCGAGGCGTTCATGGCCCTCGACGCGCCGCGCTGGCTGGTGCCCGACGAAGGGCGGCGGCGGTCCGTGCTGGCCGGGCAGTTCGCGATCCTGGTGGACCACGCGATGCGGCACGGCCTCGTCCACGCGACCGCGGACCGGGCGGGGGTGGCGGTCTGGTTCCCGACGGTGGGCGAGGCGGCCCCGCCGCCGGAGGACTACGACGCCCGGCTGGCCGCGGCGTGCGGGGAGTGGACCGACCGGTTCGCGCACCTGGACAAGCTCTTCGAGGCCCACCACCCGCACGCGGACCACCACCACCTGGCGTTCCTCGCCGTCGCACCGGACCGGCAGGGGCAGGGGTTGGGCAGCGCACTGCTGCGGCACCACCACGCCGTCCTGGACGCCGAGGGGATGCCCGGTTACCTGGAGGCGGCCAGCGAGACCGGCCGAGACCTGTACGCGCGGCACGGCTACCGCGTCGCCGAGCCGTTCCACCTGCCCGACGGCACGCCGTTCTGGCCGATGTGGCGGGAGCCCGCACGCTGAACGCCGACCCCGGGCCACCCCGCGAGGGGTGGCCCGGGCGCTTGTCCTCCGGTGTCGCCGCGCCCGCGCCGGGCACGGTGGTGGTGACGCGCCCGCGCCGGGCACGGTGGTGGTGACGCGCCCGCGCCGGGCACGGCGATGGTGACGCGCCCGCGCCGGGCACGGCGATGGCCGGGCCCGCCGGCCCGGCCATCGTCCAACGATTCCTAGTAGGTGCCGTCGAGCTGCCCCCGCAGCTTGGTCAGCGCGCGGGCCAGCAGCCGGGAGACGTGCATTTGCGAGACGCCGATCTGCTCGGCGATCTGCGACTGCGTCAGGTTGCCGTAGAACCGCAGCGTGAGGATCTTCTGCTCCCGCTCGTCGAGCGTGGCCAGCGCCGGGCCGAGGGCGACCCGCAGCTCGGCCAGCTCGAACTCGCCGTCCTCGCCGCCGAGCATGTCGCCCAGCTCGGTCGCGCGGTCGCCGTCGCCGGTCGGGGTGGAGAGCGAGACCGCGTTGTAGGCGCGGGCACCCTCCAGGCCCTCCAGCACCTCTTCCTCGGTGAGCTTGAGGTGGGCGGCGATGTCGGCGACCGTCGGCGAACGGCCGAGGGTCTGCAACAGCGAGCTGTTGGCGTCGGAGATGGCCAGCCGCAGCTCCTGCAGCCGGCGCGGCACCCGGATGTCCCAGGTGCGGTCGCGGAAGTGCCGCTTGAGCTCGCCGATGATGGTGGGGATCGCGTAGCCGGCGAAGTCGACACCGCGGGACGGGTCGAACTTGTCGATCGCCTTGATCAGGCCGACGGCGGCGGTCTGGGCCAGGTCGTCGGTGGGCTCGCCCCGGCCGCTGTAGCGGTGGGCGAGGTGGTTGGCGAGCGGCAGCCAGGCCTCGATCGCCCGGTCGCGCAGGGCGGCGCGGGACGGGTGGCCGGCCGGCAGCGCGGCCATCGCGTTGAGCAGATCGGCGGCGCTGTCGGTGAGCGCGCGCGGGTCGAGCTTCTGGGTGGCGCTCGGCGCTGTTGTGGTCGCCGGTTCGCTGATCGTTGGCGCGGTCATGGGTGGTCCTCCCTGCACCTCGTCCGCGGATGAAAGACGTGACGCTTAGGTTTAAGTTCAGATGTCCGTTCGGAAGTCACCTTAGCCCGATCGGTCTGACGAAATCTAGCCGAAAGTACGATGTGCTT
This sequence comes from Micromonospora sp. URMC 107, assembly GCF_051386315.1. Taxonomy (NCBI): domain Bacteria; kingdom Bacillati; phylum Actinomycetota; class Actinomycetes; order Micromonosporales; family Micromonosporaceae; genus Micromonospora; species Micromonospora sp. URMC 107. Next base: position 4,593 of record NZ_JBPQTK010000127.1, on the reverse strand, counting down.
AAGTAATTTTTCGCCATGGAGGAGGCGAATCGGGCGGAACCACCTCGGATTGTGAGCCGACTTACGTCAGGCGTACGGCCAGCCGGCCCGGCCGGACATCGATGGGGCCGCATCCGAGCGGCCCCGACGGGCCGGCCGAGCGGTCACGGTCCCTCCGGCGACCGGCGTCGAATGTCGGCTTTCCGTCGTTGTCCCGTCAACGGGACGGGCCGTAGCGTGCGGATAACTTGCCCCGCTCCGGAGGTGCCGTGCTCGACCCCACCGCCCCCCATCTCGTCGTCAACAGCCGAACGCTCCACTTCGGCTGGCTGCCGGCGGACCCGGACGCGGTCGCGGCGCTGGTCCCGGCCGGGCTGCGCCCGTCGGCCGACCGGCTGGTCTTCATCAACCAGTACGTGGTCGACGACGAGACCCAGACCTCCGGCTTCGGCGCGTACTCGCTGACCTATCTCGGGGTGGCGCTGGCCGGGGTGGACGCGCCGGGCGGGACCAACCCCGGCGGGTGGTGGACGCACTACGTGACCTGTAGCGAACGGGTCCGCGCCTACGCCGCCGCGCGGGGCGCGCCCGCCGTCCTCGGCCGCACCCGCATCGAGCGCCGCGACGGGGACATCGTCGCCGAGACGGACATCGACGGCGTGCCGGTGATCCGCGCCCGGTGCCAGGTGGGCGAGACGGGCCGGGCGATCAGCAGCGGCCACCACCGCTACTTCACGGCCCGGGACGGGCAGCTGCTCAGCGCCATCTACCCGTACGTCGCCGAACCGGTCGACCCGTTCGTGATCGAGTCGGTGGAGTTCCTGGAGCCGACGCACCCGATCTACGCGCTGCGCCCGGAGAACCCGCTGACGATCGGCTTCGGCTTCTACTCCCCGCGCGCCTCGTTCGCCTACCCCGGCGGGCTGACGGTCCACGCCGGGGACGCCGACACCCTCGGGGACGCGCCCGCCCGGGCCGACGCCCTCTTCGTGCCGGCCTGAGCGCTCACCACGTGCCGGCCCGACGGGCCCGCAGCGGCCGGCCGTCGGGGTCGTAGACCAGCCGGTACGCCGGCAGCGCCCAGGCCCGCGTGTACCAGGGCAGCCGCTCCGCCCGGTGCGGCCGCAGCCGGCCCGGCGGTCGGGGGCCGGTCTGCCCGCCGTCGTACCACCGTTGCAGCACGTCGGCGGCGGCGGTGATCGCCGCCACGGCGTCGGCCGGGTCGACCAGGTCGGCGTCCTCGCCGCCGTGGGGGTCGCGGTCCAGGTGCTCGCGCCACAGCCGCAGCCGCAGCTCCCGGGCGAAGACCCGGGCGCCGTCGCCGAGGCCGGCCGGGTCGGTCGGCGCCCGCTCGTCGCGGGTGTCGTCCAGCACCGCGCAGGACAGCTCGCTGTCGTGCGTCCAGGACCGGCGGTTGAAGTTGTCGCTGCCCACGCTGGCCCACACGTCGTCGACCACGCAGACCTTGGCGTGCACGTACACCGGGGTGCCGGCGTGGTTCTCCACGTCGAGCACGTGCACCCGCTCCGGGGCCGCCCGCTCGCAGAGCGACAGCGCCTGCTCGCGGCCGACCGTGTTCGGCGGCAGCGCCAGCCGGCCGTCCACGTCCGGATAGCGGGGAACCACGGCGACCAGGTGCAGGTCGGGGTTGTCCCGCAGCGCCCGCGCGAACAGGTCGGCCACCTCGGTGGACCAGAGGTACTGGTCCTCCAGGTAGATCAGCCGCCGGGCCCGCCGCACCGCCTTGGTGTAGCCGCGGGCCACCGTGCGCTCGCCGTCGGGGGCGAAGGAGTAGCGGGGCCGAACCGCCGGGTAGGTGCGCAGCACCTGGACGTGGTGCGGACCGCAGGGTGGCGGGTCGGCGGGCTGCGGCGGCAGCGGGTCGGGCCGCAGGTCCGCGCCGCGCAGCCGGTCCCGCAGGTACGCGAGGGGGTTCTCCGAGTCCAGCGGCATCGGGTCGCGCCACCGCTCCCGGAAGGTGGTGTCCAGCGCGCCCACCACCGGCCCCCGTACCGCGAGCTGCACGTCGTGCCAGGGCGGGTGGTCCCCGTAGCGGGTGGACATCTGCACCGCCTGCGGGTCGCCCCGGTGCGCGGCGTCGTCGCGCCGGCTGTGGCACAGGTCGATCCCGCCGGCGAAGGCGACGTCCCGTTCCGGCGCCCGGAGGTGTCGCAGCACCACCAGCTTCTGGTGGTGCGAGCCGCCCCGGCGGACCCGCTGGTCGAGCAGCACCTCGCCGCCGGCGGCGGAGACCGTCTCGCTCAGGTTGCGGTTCTCCGCCTCGCTGTAGGCCAGGAGGTCGAGGTGGGAGCGCCAGATGAGGCCCTTGACCACCACGCCCCGCTGCGCGGCGCGCGCGAAGACCTGCGCCACGGTCGGCCCGTCCGGCCGCAACCGCTGGTCCGGGTCGCCCCGCCAGTCGGTGAAGAAGAGGTGGTCGCCGGCCTCCAGGGCCTCCACCTCGTCGACCAGCCGGTCGAAGTACGCGGCACCGTGAATTAACGGCTCGGCAAGGTTTCCGCTCGTCCAGACGGGTAACTCTGACACCGGGTTGGCGCGTTCGGCTGCGCTCAGGAACCAGTTGCGCGGTGCCACCGTTCCAGCCCCCCGAGGTCGACAACGTCCTCACGGTAGGACCCACGTCGCGGGTCCGCATCCCGACCGGCACCCCGGTGACCCGGTCGGACGACCCCCGACACCCGCCCGATCACGACGCGAACACCGAGGAGGCAACACCATGCCCGGCGAGACGACGAACTCCGTGACCGAGCACCGCGAGCAGGCGGTCGAGAGTGAGCGGGGTGCGCTGGTGACGGTGTTGCTCATGGTGATCCTGGGCGTGGCGGGCATCTTCGCCGTCTCCTGACGCCGCATCCCGACGCGCCGGTGGGCGCCGCCGGCAGTGCCGGGGCGCCCACCGTCCGCGCGCGTGGGCTCAGGGCCTCGGGGCCTGGCCGTCGGTGTGCGGCAGTCGCTCGGCGGGCACGACACCGAGCCGGCCGGCCTTGAAGTCCTCGAACGCCTGGAGCAGCTCGTCGCGGGTGTTCATGACGAACGGGCCGTAGTGCGCCACCGGCTCCCGGATCGGCTCGCCGCCCATGATGTAGAGGTCCAGCGCCGGGGTGTGGCTGTCCTGGCTCGCGTCCGCGGCGAAGGTCAGCGCGTCGCCCGGGCCGTGCACGGCGAGTTGGCCGAGGTGCACCGGCCGCCCGTCGGTGCCCACCGTGCCCCGCCCACCCAGCACGTAGACCAGGGCGTTGAAGTCCGGCCGCCACGGCAGGTCGACGCGGGCGCCCGGCTGCACGGTCACGTGGGTGATGGTGATCGGGGTGTGGGTGGAGCCCGGCCCCTGGTGCCCGGCGATCTCGCCGGCGATCACCCGGATCAGGGCGCCGCCGTCGGGCGTGGTCAGCAGGGCCGCCTCCCGGCCGCGGATGTCCTGGTAGCGGGGCGGGTTCATCTTCGCCGCCCGGGGCAGGTTGACCCAGAGCTGGGTGCCGTGGAACAGCCCGCCGCTGCGCACGAGGTGCTCCGGCGGCGCCTCGATGTGCAGCAGGCCGCTCGCGGCCGTCATCCACTGGGTGTCGCCGTTGGTGATCGTGCCGCCGCCGCCCTGCGAGTCCTGGTGGTCCATGATCCCGTCGATCATGTACGTCACCGTCTCGAAGCCGCGGTGCGGGTGCCAGGCCGTGCCCTTCGGCTCACCCGGGGCGTAGTCCACCTCGCCCATCTGGTCCAGGTGGATGAACGGGTCCAGCTCGGTCACCGGCACGCCGGCGAACGCCCGGCGGACCGGGAAGCCCTCGCCCTCGTAGCCGCTGGGCGCGGTGGTCAGGCGGCGGACCGGGCGGAACGCGGTGGACTCGTCGAGCCGGGGCAGGCGGGGCAGGACGAGCACGTTGTCGACGGTGATGGCGGGCATCGGGGTACTCCTCAGCTGTGGGGGTGGGCGGTCGACGCGTCGCGGTCCGCGCGCAGGCGCCGGCCGAGTCGCTCGAAGATCCGGGTGAGGCAGGCGACCTCGGCGTCGTCGAGGTCGTCCATCAGGTGGGCCCGCACCGAACGCAGGTGGTGGGGGGCGGCCTCGCGCAGGGCCAGCAGCCCGGCGGCGGTGAGCACGGCCTCGCTGCCGCGGCGGTCGTCCGGACAGGACTCACGGGCCACCAGGCCGCGCCGCTGCATCGTGGAGATCTGGTACGTCAGCCGGCTCGGCGAGAAGACCAGGCGGCTCGCCAGCTCGCCCATCCGCAGCCGCTGGCCCGGCGCCTCGGAGAGCAGGACGAGCACGTGGTAGTCGGCGAAGGTGAGCGCGCTGTCGGCGCGCAGGTCGTCCTCGAGCCGCGTGTAGAGCCGCTGGCTCGCCTCGATGTAGGCGCGCCACGCGGCGAGGCGGGCACTGTCCAGGCTCTCGGTCACGCCACGACAGTAGCAGTCTTTCAAAATTTAACAACTGTCCCGTGAGCGCGGTCACCCGTGCCTGCGAGCAGTCGTACGGCTTTGAACGACGCGCGTGGGCGCGGCCGCCCGCCGCCGCCCGCCGACCCGCCGGCGCGGACGCCCGCCGGCCGGATCCGCCGGGGCGCCCGCCGGCCGGATCCGCCGGGGCGCCCCGGC
>NZ_JBPQTK010000126.1:0-17400 GCF_051386315.1 Micromonospora sp. URMC 107 | reverse complement strand
GGCCTGCTTTCCCGCTGACCGCCCCCGGGTTTGCCCCCCGGCCAGCGGGGCCGGTCGGCGGGGGGCAGCGGGGTGACGGGCTGCCACTCGAGTGGGGTGGAGAGCACCATCGTGCTGGACGGCTGCCCGTACGGGGCGAGCCGGTCGATCACCGCCTCGAAGTCCCCGATCGACCCGGCGGCCACCTTGAGCATGCTGCACGCGTCGCCGGTGATGCGGTGGATCTCCAGGATCTCGGGCCAACCCGCCACGTCCGGGTCGTGCAGGATGCACCGCGCCCCGTAACAGGACATCCGGATCAGCGCGACCACGGTGCGCCCGGCCCGGGTCAGGCCGACGTGGGCGTGGTAGCCGGTGATGACCCCGGACTCCTCCAGCCGGCGTACCCGCTCGGCCACGGCCGGTGGCGACAGGTGCACCCGCCGGGAGAGCTCGCTGAAGGAGAGACGCGCGTCGGCCTGCAGTTCCCGCAGCAGCGCCCAGTCCATGTCGTCCATGAGGCGACCTTACTTTCTCGAAGCCGAATCCCACTCATGCCTTCTGCGTCGCAGGTCAGACGGGGTGAGCGCCGTTGATCCGGCATTCCATCCGGGGGTTCCGCCGAGAGATCATGTCGGCATCCCGAAAACGGCCGACCGTCGGCCGTCCCGGGTGACGAAGAGCAGAGGGAGGCCACCGGTGGAGCAGACGGACGTGCGCGTACCCGCCAAGGCGGCGGTGCGCCCGGCGACCCCGCGGCAGCGCGCGGCCCGCGCCGCCCGCAACGGCGGCGAACCGACGCTGGAGTTCGCCGAGCGGGTGCCGTACGACGCGTACGTGCAGGCCAGCACGCTGCACCGGCTACAGCAGCCGCTGAGCGACGACCCCGGTGAGATGTCCTTCCTGATGGTCAGCCAGATCATGGAGCTGTACTTCGGGCTGACCTGCCACGAGCTGCGCGAGACGCAGCGGCTGCTGCGCGCCGACCGGGTGTGGGACGCGCTGGCCCCGCTGCGCCGCGCCGCGCTGCACCTGGAGGGGCTGAACGCGGCCTGGAAGGGGCTGCGCTGGATGAGCCCGGCCGACTTCAACCGGTTCCGCAACCTGCTGGGCGAGGGCTCCGGCTTCCAGTCGGCGATGTACCGCCACCTGGAGTTCCTGCTCGGCCTCCGCGACGAGACGCTGATCCGGCCGTTCCGGCGGCAGACCGACGTGTACGCCGACCTGCGTGCCACCCTGGCGGCGCCGAGCCTCTGGGACGACGTGCTCGCCCTGCTGGCCCGGCACGGCCACGACCTGCCGGCCGATCTGCTCGACCGGGAGTTCGCCGCCGAGCACCAGCCGCACGCCGCCGTGGAGGCGGCCTGGGTGCGGATCTACGCCGAGCCGGGGCCGGAGAACCACCTGCGGTTGCTGGGCGAGGCGCTGACCGAGGTGGCCGAGCAGTTCGGCGACTGGCGGCAGCACCACGTCAAGGCGGTGCAGCGGACAATGGGCGCCAAGGTCGGCAGCGGCGGCTCCGCCGGGCTCGCGTGGTTGCAGCGCAGCATGGCCCGGGTGGTCTTCCCCGAGCTGTGGTCGGCCCGGACAGCGATGTGACCCGAGAGCGAGAACACCCCATGAACACCGGAGCACCTGAGTCGTGCGGCCTCGCCGGTGGCGAGGCCGAGGCGCGCCGCCTCGACGCCGCCCACCCCGGGCACCGCCACCTGTTCCACGTGCCGCCGGCCGACGGCGGGCGCTTCCGCGACGCGGCGTACCTGGCCGGCAACTCCCTGGGTCTGCAACCGCGGGCCACCCGCGACGAACTCGTCGCCGACCTGGACGCGTGGCGCCGGTTGGGCGTCGAGGGCCACCTGGAGGCCGAGCGCCCCTGGCTGCCGTACCACGAGCTGCTGACGGCGCCGGCCGCGCGACTGGTCGGCGCCACCCCGGCGGAGGTCGTGGTGATGAACTCCCTGACGGTCAACCTGCACCTGCTGATGGTCAGCTTCTACCGGCCGGCGGGGGCGCGGACCAGGATCGTCATCGAGGACAGCGCCTTCCCCTCGGACAGCTACGCCGTGCGCAGCCAGGCCCGCTTCCACGGCCTCGACCCGGACACCACCGTCGTCCGGCTGCGGCCGCGCGCCGGCGAGGACACCCTGCGCACCGAGGACGTGACCGCCTACCTGGCCGCCGAGGGCGACACGGTGGCGCTGGTGCTGCTCGGCGGGGTCAACTACCTCACCGGCGAGCTGATGGACATCCCGACGATCACCGCCGCCGGCCGCGCGGCGGGGGCCGTGGTCGGCTGGGACCTGGCGCACGCCGCCGGCAACGTCCCGCTCGCCCTGCACGAGTGGGACGTCGACTTCGCCGCCTGGTGCTCCTACAAGTACCTGAACTCCGGCCCCGGCGCGCTGGCCGGGGTCTTCGTGCACGAGCGGCACCTCGGCGACCCGGACCTGCCCCGCTTCGAGGGCTGGTGGAGCACCGAGGCGGCCACCCGGTTCGAGATGACTCCGGTCTCCCGGCCGCCGGCCACCGTGGAGGCGTGGCAGATCTCCAACCCGCCGATCTTCGCGATGGGCCCGGTGCGGACCTCGCTGGAGCTCTTCGACGCCGTGGGGATGCCCGCGCTGCGCGAGCGCAGCGTCCGGCTCACCGGCTACCTGGCGGGGCTGCTCGACGAGGTGACCGCGAACCGTCCGCTGACCGTGGTCACCCCGCGGGAGCCGGAGCGGCGGGGCTGCCAGCTCTCGGTGCGCATCGGCGCGGGCAGCGCGGCCGGGCTGGCCAAGCGGCTGCGCCACGAGCACGGCGTGATCGCCGACGCCCGGGAACCGGACGTCATCCGGTTCGCCCCGGTGCCGCTCTATTCCACGTTCCACGACTGCTGGCGGGTCGCCGAGGCGCTGGCCGCGACCGTTGCGGAGGCGGGCTCATGACGGAGGAACGCAACGAGATCGCGGTGGTCGGCGCGGGCCTGGCCGGCTGTCTGCTGGCCTGCTTCCTGGCCCGGCGCGGCTACCCGGTGGCGCTCTACGAGCGCCGGCCCGACCCGCGTACCGGCACGGTGGAGCGGGGACGCTCCATCAACCTGGCGCTCTCCGAGCGCGGCCTGGACGCGCTGCGCCGGATCGGCCTGGACGAGCAGGTGCTGGCCGACGGGCTGCCGATGCGCGGCCGGATGATCCACCCCGTGGACGGCGAGGCGCAGTTCCAGTCGTACAGCGCCTCCGGCGACCGGGCGATCAACTCGATCAGCCGGGGCGCGCTGAACAACGCCCTGCTGGACGCGGCCACCGCCCTGCCCGGGGTGCGGGTCGCCTTCGACCACCGGCTCGTCGGGCTCGACCCGATCGACGGCGGGATGACCTTCGAGACCCCGCGGGGCACGGTCGCGGCCACCGCGTCGGTCGTCCTCGGCGCCGACGGCGCGGGCTCGGCGGTACGCGGGCAGCTGCTGGCGTACGGGCTGCTGACCGAGAGCGTGGACTTCCTCGACTACGGCTACAAGGAGCTGACGATCCCGCCACTGGGCGGGGACTTCGCCCTCGACCCGGAGGCGCTGCACATCTGGCCGCGCGGCACCTCGATGATGATCGCGCTGCCGAACCCGGACCGCTCGTTCACCTGCACCCTCTTCTGGCCCACCCACGGCACCGCCAGCTTCGCCTCGCTGGGCAGCCCGGCGGCCATCGAGCGGCACTTCGCCGAGCACTACCCGGACCTGCCGCCGCTCGCCCCGGGCCTCGTCGACGACTACCAGCACAACCCGGTCGGCGTGCTCGGCACCGTCCGCTGCACCCCGTGGCAGGCGTACGGGAGGGTCGGCCTGCTCGGCGACGCGGCGCACGCCATCGTCCCCTTCTACGGCCAGGGCGCGAACTGCGCCTTCGAGGACGTGGTCGAGCTGGACCGCTGCCTGGACGAGCGCGCCGACGACTGGTCGGAGGCGCTGCCGCTGTTCCAGCAGCGGCGGCAGGAGAACGCCGAGGCGATCGCGCAGATGGCGCTGGCGAACTTCGTGGAGATGCGGGACAAGGTCGCCTCGCCGCTGTTCCAGGCCGGCCGCAAGGTCGAGCACGCGCTGGAGCGGATGCTGCCGGGCCGGTACGTTTCCCGCTACGAGCTGGTGTCCTTCTCGACCACCCCGTACGCCCAGGTGCGTCGCCGGGTCCGCCGGCAGCACCGGGTGCTCGGGGCGGTGGCCGCCGGGGTGGCGGCGGTGCTGGCCGGCGCGGTCGGCCTCACGATCAACCGAGGGAGGCGTCGATGACCGTGACCTGGGATCCCCGGCTGATGGCGGGGCGGGCGCCCGACGGCCCGGGCCTGCTGCGCAACTTCGTCGGCGGCGAGTTCGTCGAGGCCGGGCGGCGGTTCACCAAGCGCAGCCCGGTGACCGGCGAGCCGGTCTTCGAGGTGGCCGAGGCCGACCGGGCGTGCGTGGACGACGCCGTCGCCGCCGCGCGGGCGGCGCTGCGCGGGCCGTGGGGCCGGATGGGGGAGCGGGAGCGCGCCGAGGTGCTGCGCCGGGTCGCCGACGAGCTGGAGCGCCGCTTCGACGACCTGGTCACCGCCGAGGTCGCCGACACCGGCAAGTCGATCTCGCAGGCGCGGACGTTGGACATCCCGCGTGGCGCGGCGAACTTCCGCGCCTTCGCGGAGATCGTGGCGACCGCGCCGACGGAGTCCTTCACCACGGTCACCCCGACCGGCGGCCGGGCGCTGAACTACGCGGTCCGCAAGCCGGTCGGCGTGGTCGCGGTGATCGTGCCGTGGAACCTGCCGCTGCTGCTGCTCACCTGGAAGGTCGCCCCCGCGCTGGCCTGCGGCAACGCCGTGGTCGTGAAGCCCAGCGAGGAGACGCCCGCTTCGGCGACGCTGCTCGCCGAGGTGATGGCGGCCGCCGGCGTGCCCGCCGGGGTGTTCAACCTGGTGCACGGCTTCGGCCCGGACTCGGCGGGGGAGTTCCTCACCCGGCACCCGGGGGTGGACGCGATCACCTTCACCGGCGAGTCGGCCACCGGGGGCACCATCATGCGGGCCGCCGCCGAGGGGGTGAAGGCCGTCTCCTTCGAGCTGGGCGGCAAGAACGCCGGGCTGGTCTTCGCCGACGCCGACCTCGACGCGGCGGTGGCGGGGTCGGTGCGCTCCAGCTTCACCAACGGAGGCCAGGTCTGCCTCTGCACCGAGCGGATCTACGTGCAGCGGCCGGTGTTCGAGGAGTTCACCGCCCGGCTCGCCGAGCGGGCCGCCGCGCTGCCGTACGGGTGGCCCGCCGACGAGGCCACGGTGAACATGCCGCTGATCTCGCACCAGCACCGCGACAAGGTGCTCGGTCACTACGAACTGGCCCGCACCGAGGGCGCGGAGGTGCTCACCGGGGGCGGCGCGCCGCGCTTCGGCGACGCCCGCGACGGCGGCGCGTACGTGCTGCCGACGGTGCTGACCGGGCTGGGCCCGCAGGCCCGCACCAACACCGAGGAGATCTTCGGCCCGGTGGTGCACGTCGCCCCGTTCGACGACGAGGACGAGGCGTACGCGCTGGCCAACGGCACCCAGTACGGCCTGGCGGCGACGGTCTGGACCCGCGACGTCGGCCGGGCCCACCGGGCCGGCGCCCGCCTCGACGCCGGCATCGTCTGGGTGAACACCTGGTTCCTGCGCGACCTGCGCACCCCGTTCGGCGGGATGAAGGCGTCCGGCATCGGGCGCGAGGGCGGCGTGCACTCACTCGACTTCTACTCCGAACTCACCAACGTCTGCGTGGACCTGACATGAGTGTTGACTACGAGGCGGCGGCCCGGGAACTGGTCGCCGCGCGGGAGAACGGCAGGCCCTGCCCGCCGCTGCGCGGGCGGCTGCTGCCCGAGGGGGACGTCACGTCGGCGTACGTCGTCCAGCAGCTCCAGGTGCGCCAGTGGTCGCAGCGGGGCCACCGGCGGGTGGGCGCGAAGATCGGGCTGACCTCCCGAGCGGTGCAGGAGAGCTTCGGCGTCTTCCAGCCGGACTTCGGGGTGCTGCTGGACGCCATGGCGGTGCCCGACGGGGCCGAGGTCGCGATGGACCGGCTGCTCCAGCCCCGGGTGGAGGCGGAGGTCGCCTTCGTGCTGGGCGCCGACCTGCCCGACGAGCGGATCACCACCGCGGACGCGATCCGGGCGGTCGACCACGTGCTGCCGGCGATCGAGATCGTCGACTCGCGGGTCGCGGGGTGGGACATCTCGATCGTGGACACCGTCGCGGACAACGCCTCCAGCGGCCTCTTCGTGCTCGGCACCGCGCCGCGTCGGCTCGCGGACGTGGACCTGCGGCTGTGCGGGATGGTGCTGGAGCAGGCCGGTGAGCCGGTCTCGGTCGGGGCCGGCGCGGCGTGCCTCGGCAATCCGCTGCACGCGGTGCAGTGGTTGGCGCAGACGATGGCCCGCTCGGGCGATCCGTTGCGCGCGGGCGACGTGGTGCTCTCCGGGGCGCTCGGCCCGATGGTGCCGGTGACGCCGGGCGCGGCGTACGAGGCGCGGATCTCCGGTCTGGGCTCGGTGCGCACCTGCTTCTCCGGGGAGGCGTCGTGACCACCGGCGTGGCGGTGATCGGGTCGGGCAACATCGGCACCGATCTGATGATCAAGGTGCTCCGGCTCTCGGAGTCGCTGCGGATGGTGGCGATGGCCGGCATCGACCCGGAGTCCGACGGCCTGGCGCGGGCCCGGCGGCTTGGCGTGGCGACCACCGCCGGTGGCGTGGACGGCCTGGTGGCGATGCCGGAGTTCGCCGGCGTCGAGCTGGTGTTCGACGCCACGTCGGCGGGCGCGCACCGGCACAACGACGCGGTGCTGGCCGCGCACGGTCGCACGGTGGTCGACCTGACCCCGGCGGCCATCGGCCCGTACGTGGTGCCGCCGGTGAACCTGGACGAGCACCTGGGCGAGCGCAACGTCAACATGGTGACCTGCGGTGGACAGGCGACGGTGCCGATCGTGGCCGCCGTCGGCCGGGTCACGCCGGTGGCGTACGGGGAGATCGTCGCCTCGATCGCCTCGAGGTCGGCGGGGCCGGGCACCCGGGCCAACATCGACGAGTTCACCGAGACCACCGCGCGCGCGATCGAGGTGGTCGGCGGCGCCGACCGGGGCAAGGCGATCATCGTGCTCAACCCGGCGGACCCGCCGCTGCTGATGCGCGACACCGTCTACTGCCTCTGCCCGGACGCCGACGCCGACCGGGCCGCGATCGCGGCGTCGGTGGCGCGGATGGTGGCGTCGGTGCGGGAGTACGTCCCCGGCTACCGGCTCAAGCAGGACGTGCAGTTCGACCGGGTCGACACGTACGTGCCGGCGCTGGGCCGGCACCTGACCGGGTTGCAGGTCTCGGTGTTCCTGGAGGTCTCCGGCGCCGGGCACTACCTGCCGGCGTACGCCGGGAACCTGGACATCATGACCTCGGCCGCGCTGCGCACCGCGGAGCGGCTGGTCGCGCTGCGCCCCGAGGCCGCCTCGGAGGTGCTGTCATGACCGACCTGTACATCCAGGACGTGACGTTGCGCGACGGCATGCACGCGGTCGCCCACCGCTACACCGTCGAGCAGGTGCGCACCATCGCCGCCGCGTTGGACGCGGCGGGGGTGGCGGCGATCGAGGTGGCGCACGGCGACGGGCTGGCGGGTTCCAGCGTCAACTACGGCCACGGCGCGGCCAGCGACGCGGAGTGGATCGCGGCGGCGGCCGAGGTGATGACGACCGCGAAGCTGACCACGCTGCTGCTGCCGGGGATCGGCACCATCGCCGACCTGAAGGCGGCGAAGGCCCTCGGCGTGACCAGTGTGCGGATCGCCACCCACTGCACCGAGGCCGACATCTCGGCCCAGCACATCTCGTGGGCGCGGGAGAACGGCATGGACGTCTCCGGCTTCCTGATGATGTCGCACATGAACGACCCGGCCGGGCTCGCCGCCCAGGCCAAGCTGATGGAGTCGTACGGCGCGCACTGCGTCTACGTCACCGACTCCGGCGGCCGGCTGCTGATGTCGGACGTGGCGGCGCGGGTAGACGCGTACCGGCAGGTGTTGGAGCCGACCACGCAGATCGGCATCCACGCGCACCACAACCTCTCCCTCGGGGTGGCCAACAGCGTGGTCGCGGTCGAGCACGGGCGGATCCTCGGCGACGCCGCGGCCGGCCCGTCGGCGGCCCACGGCCGGACGGTGCGGGTGGACGCCTCGCTGGCCGGGCAGGGCGCCGGCGCCGGCAACGCCCCGCTGGAGGTCTTCGTCGCGGTCGCCGAGCTGCACGGCTGGCAGCACGGCTGCGACGTCTTCGCGCTGATGGACGCCGCCGACGACATCGTCCGGCCGTTGCAGGACCGGCCGGTCCAGGTCGACCGGGAGACGCTCTCGCTGGGCTACGCGGGGGTCTACTCGAGCTTCCTGCGGCACGCCGAGCGGGCCTCCGACCGCTACGGCGTGGACGTCCGCTCGATCCTGGTCGAGCTGGGCCGCCGCAGGATGGTCGGCGGCCAGGAGGACATGATCGTGGACGTGGCGCTGGACCTCGCCGGCGACCAGCAGAAGGGTGGCAGAGCATGATCGGGCCGGACACCGCGGGCATCGCCGAGCGGCTGGGCGTGGCGGCGGACACCGCCACCGCGATCGGGCAACTGGCCGCCGAGACCGGTCTCGACGTCGACGCCGCGTACGCGGTGCAGACCGCGCTGGTGCAGCGCCGGCTGGAGCGCGGCGAGCGCCTCGTCGGGCTGAAGATGGGCCTGACCAGCAAGGCCAAGATGGCGCAGGTCGGCGTGGACGAGGTGATCTGGGGCCGGCTCACCGACACCATGCGGGTGCCCGACGGCGGCAGTGTCGACCCGGCCGCCTTCATCCACCCCCGGGTCGAGCCGGAGGTGGCGTTCCTGCTGGACCGGCTGCCCGAGCCGGGGGAGCCGGTCGGCGACTTCACCGACGCGGTCCGCGCGGTCGCCCCGGCCATCGAGCTGATCGACTCCCGGTACGCGAACTTCACCTTCTCCCTGCCGGACGTCATCGCCGACAACACCTCCGCCGCCGCGTTCGTCGTCGGGCCGTGGAGCCCGGTGCCCGACGGGCTGGAGAACCTGGGCGTGCTGCTGGAGGTCGACGGACGGGTGGCGCAGGTCGGCTCGACCGCCGCCATCCTCGGCGATCCCCGACGGGCCCTCGACGAGGGCATCCGGCTGGCCGGCCGGCACGGGGTGCGGCTGCGCGAGGGCTGGGTGTTCCTGGCCGGCGCGGCCACCGCCGCAGTCCCGCTGCGCGCCGGTGCCCACGTCCGCGCCGTGGTCGAGAAGCTCGGCACGGCCTCGCTGCGGGCGTCGGCATGAGCGGGCAGGCGCGCGTCGTCGCGGGCAAGGCCGTACCCCGGGGCGCCTTCCCGCACGTCAAGGTCGCCGGCGGCTTCGTCTTCGTCTCCGGTACGTCGTCGCGGCGGCCGGACAACACCTTCGCCGGCGTCGAGGTGGACGAGTTCGGCACGACGAACCTCGACATCCGGGCGCAGACCCGGGCGGTGATCGAGAACGTCCGTGACCTGCTGCGTTCGGTCGGCGCCGACCTCTGCGACCTCGTGCAGGTCACCAGCTACCTGGTCAACATGAACGACTTCGGTGGCTACAACGAGGTTTGGGCCGAGTTCTTCGACGCCACCGGCCCGACCCGCACGACGGTGGCGGTGCACCAGCTGCCGCACCCGCACCTGCTCGTCGAGATCCAGGCCGTGGCCCTTCTTCCGTCAGGAGGTCAGTCGTGAGTGAGATCGCGGAGCCGTTCAGCTTCCCCGGTTGGATCGCGGAGAACCAGCATCTGCTCAAGCCGCCGGTCGGCAACAAGGAGATGTTCCCGGGCTCCGACGACTTCATCGTCATGGTGGTGGGCGGGCCCAACCAGCGCACCGACTTCCACGTCGACCCGTACGAGGAGTTCTTCTACCAGGTCAAGGGCAACATGCACGTCAACCTGATGACCCCGGAGGGGCCGCGTACGGTGCACGTGCGCGAGGGACAGATGTGGATGCTGCCGCGCAACACCCCGCACTCGCCGCAGCGGCCCGAGGCCGGCTCGATCGGCGTGGTCGTGGAGCGGGTCCGCGAGGAGGGCACGCTGGAGAAGTTCCAGTGGTACTGCGCCGAGTGCGGGCACAAGGTGCACGAGGTGGAGTTGCAGGTCCGGGACATCGCCGCCGACCTGCCCCCGGTGTTCCAGGCGTTCTACGCCGACGAGGCCGCGCGCACCTGCGCGAACTGCGGCGCGCTGCACCCGGGCAAGGGCTGATGCGCGGTCCCGCCCCGGGCCTGTCGGGGCAGGCGCGGCTGCCGGTGGTCGACGTGCACACGCACGTCGTACCGAAGGGGTGGCCGGACCTCGGCGCGGCGTGCGGCGGGTCCGGCTGGCCCTGGCTGCGGGTCGACTCCGAGCGGGCGGCCATGATCATGGTGGGGGAGACGGAGTTCCGTCCGGTCGGGGCGGAGTGCTGGGACGCGCCCACCCGGCTCGGCGACATGGACGCCGACGGCGTGGACGTGCAAGTCGTCTCGCCCACCCCGGTCTTCTTCAGCTACGACCGGCCCGCCGACCAGGCGGTGAAGGTGGCCCGGATCTTCAACGACCTCACCCTGGAGGTCACCGCCGCCGGTGGTGGCCGGCTGGTGCCGTTCTGCCAGGTGCCGTTGCAGGACCCGGAGGCGGCCTGCGCCGAGCTGGACCGCTGCCTCGCGGCCGGGCACGCCGGGGTGGAGATCGGCAACCACGTCGGCGACCGCGACCTGGACGACGCCGGGATCGTGGAGTTCCTGACGCACTGCGCCGAGGTGGGGGCGCCGGTCTTCGTGCATCCGTGGGACATGCCGGGCGGCCCCCGGCTGGACCGGTGGATGGCCCGCTGGCTCGCCGGGATGCCCGCCGAGACGCACCTGTCGGTGCTGGCGCTGATCCTCGGCGGCGTCTTCGACCGGGTGCCCGACACGCTGCGGATCTGCTTCGCGCACGGCGGCGGCAGCTTCCCGTTCTGGCTGGGCCGCGCCGACAACGCCTGGCACCGCCGGGGCGACCTGGTACGCGGCGCCTCCACCGCCCCGCCCAGCTCGTACGTCGACCGGTTCCGCGTCGACTCGGTGGTCTTCTCCGCGCCCGCGCTGCGGCTGCTGGTCGACACGATGGGCGTCGAGCGGGTGCTCGTCGGCAGCGACTACCCGTACCCGTTGGGGGAACGGCCGGTCGGCCGGGTGGTGCGCGAGGCGGACTTCCTCACCGGGGAACAGCGCGGCATGCTGCTCGGCGGCAACGCGCTGCGGTTCCTCGGCACCCGCACCTAGCGGCGCGGCGACGCCGCCGCCCGGCGGGGGTGGAATCCGGAGCCGTCGCGGCCCCCAGTGCGCGCGACGGCTCCGGAGCGTGGGATCCAGGAGCGTGGGCAGGTGTCCCGGTGCTCCTCGATCGCCGAGCCACCGATGTGCGGTGATCACCGTTGATCGGGTCCATCCTCGGTGCCGGAGCCGGTGGGCGGTCATCCCGATGTGGTCATGTCAGGGGGATATGGCGCTCGTCGCAGCGCCGGCCGGTCGTGTCGTGCGGCACGGCGGGGGACGGGCGGGCAGGATGAGGGGATGGCCGAGCCGCACGACCTGACCGCGCTCGAGCAGGCCGCCGCGATCGCCGCCGGCGAGCTGTCCAGCGTCGAGCTGGTCGAGCACCACCTGACCCGCGTCGACGCGCTCGGCGACACCGTCGGCGCGTTCGTCACGGTCACCCCCGAACGGGCCCGCGCGGCGGCCCGCGCCGCCGACGCCGTCCCCGCCGGCGAGCGCGGCCCGTTGCACGGCGTGCCGACCGCGATCAAGGACCTCACCCTCACCGCCGGGGTACGCACCACCTTCGGCTCGGCGGCGTTCGCCGACTTCGTGCCGCCCGTGGACGCCGACGTGGTCCGGTTCATGGCCGAGGCCGGGCTGGTGAGCCTGGGCAAGACCACCACCTCCGAGCTGGGCTGTTCGCTCTACTCGGAGGGGCTGGTCGCGCCGCCGGCCCGCAACCCGTGGGACCTGGCGTACACCGCCGGTGGTTCCAGCGGAGGGGCGGCGGCGGCCGTCGCGGCCGGGCTGGTGCCCCTCGCCCAGGGCTCCGACGGCGGCGGCTCGCTGCGCATCCCCGCGTCGCTGTGCGGCCTGGTCGGCTACAAGCCCAGCCGGGGCCTGGTCTCCGGCGGGCCGGTCGGCTCCGGCGCCTACGGCCTGCCGACCAACGGGCCGGTCGGGCGCACGGTCGCCGACGTGGCGGCGCTGCTCGACGTGCTGGCCCGGCCGGTGCCCGGCGAGCCCTACCTGGCGCCCGCCGCGCCCGCAGGCGGCTGGCTCGGCGCGGCCCGGGCGGCCGACCCGGGGCGGCTGCGGGTCGGGCGGTTCACCGCGCCGATGCTCGCCGACGAGCCGGTCCACCCCGACTGCCTCGCCGCCGTGGACCGGGCGGCGGCGCTGCTCACCGCCGCCGGCCACGAGGTGGTCGACGTGCCCGCGCCCCTCGGGCCCGCCGTGTGGCCGCTGTTCGAGATCGTCTGGTACGTGCTGGCGCTCGCGCCCGTGCCAACCGGGCGGGAGAGCGCGCTGCTGCCGCTGACCCGACACCTGCGGGCCCGGGGAGCGGAGATCTCCGCCGGCACCCTCAGCGCCACGCTCGGCGAGCTCCAGGCGCAGGTGCGCCTCGGCGTCCGCCGCACCGCCGGCTGCGACCTGCTGCTCTGCCCCACCCTCGCCGCGCCGCAGGCGCCGGTGGGCTGGTTCACCGAGGGCGGCGACCCGGCCGAGGACTTCGACCGGCAACGCCGGTTCTCGCCGTACTGCGCCGTCTTCAACGTCACGGGCGATCCGTCCGTGTCGCTGCCGGTGGGCGTCACCGCCGAGGGGCTGCCCGTGGGGGTCCTGCTGACCGGTCGGTACGGCGACGACGCGAGGTTGATCGCCACGGCTGCGCAGCTGGAGCACTCCAGTGGCGGGTGGGATCGCCACCCCGCAATCTGGCGGGCCGTGGGCTCCGCTAACGTGAATGGCAGCGGTGTCGGGCGGTCGGCGCCATGATCGTCCACCCGACCCGGATCCTTGAGGTCTCTTCTTCCGCCTGGGGGCGTTGGGATTGTCTGTAACCGAGACGTTGCTGGTCTTCGTCGGCATCCCGGCGGCCGCGGTGCTGGTGATCGCCGGTCTGGCGTACGCCGGTAGCCGTGGTGGCGGCGGTGGCGGCGCCAAGCGCTACCGACCGGGCCGGCCCTTCGACTTCACTCCGGTCTGGTTCCTGGGTCGGCCGGAGCAGCTGGCCGACTCGGCCGGCACCGCCCTGGCAGCGGGCGCCCAGGCGCCGGCGCTGACCAGCCACAAGCTCGAGCGGGCCGGCGTCGAGCCGCCGGCCGGTGGAACCGGAGGCGCAAGTGACCGTTGGTGAGAAGCAGGCCGGGACACCAACCCCGCCCGAGGTGCTGGACGGGCCGTTCTCGACCCGCCAGCTGCTGCGCATCGACGAGGCCCTGCGCCTGGCCGACCAGGGCACCGGCCTGGTCTTCTCGGTCTTCGTCGGCGGTCTCGACGAGCCGATCCGGGAGCACGCCGAGCGGCTGCACCGCCAGCTCGCCGAGCCCGACCGGTCGGTCCTGATCGCGGTGTCGCCCAACCAGCGGCAGCTGGAGATCGTCACCGGTCGGCACGCCCGCAAGCGGATCCCCGACACCTACGCCCGGCTCGCCGCGCTCTCCATGGTGGCGGCGTTCGGCGGGGGCGACCTGGCCGGCGGCATCATCAACGGCCTCGACCAGCTCGCCAGCCACGCCGGCAAGGGCTGAGCGACCCCGGCGCGCCTCGCGCCTCGCGCCGCACGACGAAGCCCGGTCCGCCACGCGGACCGGGCTTCGTCGTGTGCCGCGTACGTCAGGCGCTGCGGACGTCCCGCTCGCGGGCCCGCAGGGCGCGGACGACGCCGTCGCGGCCCTCGGCCACCAGCCGGCGCAGCGACGCCGGGTGGCCGTCGCCGGCCAGCCACGCGTCGGTGGCCGCCACGGTCTCGTCGTCCACCAGGTACGCCGGGTACGCCAGCTGCGTGAACTCCTGCGCCGGCTCGCTGTCCCGGCTGCCCCAGACCTGGTCCACCGCGGCGAAGTACTTCTCCCGGTAGGGCGCGACCAGCTCGATCTGCGCCGGGTGGGTGAAGCCCTGCAACAGCGCCCGGTTGCGCCAGTTCGGCAGTGCGTCCGGGCCGGTCAGCTCGGCCCAGACGGCGGCCTTGTTCTCCGCCGTCGGCACCAGCGCGTGCGCGTACGCGGCCTCCCGCTCGCCGCTGGCCGTGCGGTCCCCGGCCAGTTCCGCCTCGATCTCGGCGGTGCCGGCCGCGCCGTTGGCGACCAGCGCGCCCAGCACGGCCCAGCGCAGCTCGGTGTCGATGGCCAGGCCGGCCGGGACGTCGGCGCCGGCCAGCCAGCCGCGCAGGATGGCCAGGTCCTCGGCCGAGCGGGCCGCCGAGGCGTACGCGCGGGCCCAGGTCAGCTGGAAGCCGCTGCCGCGTTCCGCCGCCGCCAGCGCCGTCCGCGACGTGCGGGCCAGCTCCGCCCAGCCGGTCGGCGCCCAGGCCGGGTCGACGTAGAAGTTGAGCGCCGACTTGGCCTGCCGCAGGGCGGCGTTGACCAGGTTGATGTCGGTCTCGGCGGGCAGCCCCGCCAGCACCAGCGCCACGTAGTCGCGGGCGGCCAGCTCGGCGTCGCGGGTCATGTCCCAGGCGGCGGTCCAGCACAGCGCGCGGGCCAGCGACGAATCGAAGCCGGCGATGTGCTGCACCACGGTGGCCATCGACCGCTCGTCGAGACGCAGCTTGGTGTAGGTGAGGTCCTCGTCGTTGAGCAGCAGCACGTCGGCGGCGGGCAGGCCGCGCAGCACGGGCAGCTCGGTGCGCTCGCCGGTGACGTCGACCTCGTGGCGCTCGCGGCGGACCAGCCGGCCGTCGGTCAGGTCGTAGAGACCCACCCCGATCCGGTGGGTACGCAGCGTCGGGTGCCCGGCGGGCGCCTCCTGGAGCACCACCACCTGCTCGTAGGTGCCGTCCGCGCCGATCGTCAGCTCCGGTCGCAGGGTGTTGACCTGCGCCGTCTCCAGCCACTGGGCGGCGAACTTGCGCAGCTCCCGGCCGGAGGCCGTCTCCAGCTCGGAGAGCAGGTCGTCGAAGGTGGCGTTGCCCCACGCGTGCTTGGCGAAGTAGGCCCGCAGGCCGGCCAGGAACGGCTCCTCGCCGACGTACGCGACCAGTTGCTTGAGCACGCTCGCGCCCTTGGCGTAGGTGATGCCGTCGAAGTTGACCTCGACCGCCTCCAGGTCCGGCATCTCGCAGTAGACCGGGTGGGTGGAGGAGAGCTGGTCCTGCCGGTAGCCCCAGTTCTTCCGGATCGACAGGAACGTCGTCCACGCCTCGCGGAACCGGGTGGCGTGGGTGTTGCACCAGTGGCTGGCCCACTCGGCGAACGACTCGTTCAGCCACAGGTCGTTCCACCAGCGCATGGTGACCAGGTCACCGAACCACATGTGCGCCAGCTCGTGCAGGATCGTGTTCGCCCGCTGCTCGTACTCGTAGTCGGTCACCTGCGAGCGGAAGAGGTAGTGCCCCTCGGCGTGCGTGACGCAGCCGAAGTTCTCCATCGCGCCGGCGTTGAAGTCGGGCACCCAGAGCTGGTCGTACTTGGGCAGCGGGTAGCGCACGCCGAACTGCTCGTGGAAGAAGTCGAAGCCCTGCTTGGTGACCAGGAAGAGGTCGTCCGAGTCGAGGTGCTGCGCCATCGAGGCCCGGCAGAACACGCCCAGGTCGATGCCGTCGTGGCTGTCGCGCACCTCGTGGTACGGCCCGGCGCAGAGGGCGGTGACGTAGGTGCTCATCCGCACCGAGGTGGCGAGGTGGACCGTCTTCAGCCCCTCGCCCGCCGCCTCCTCCCGCTCCACCGGCATGTTCGAGACCACCTTCCAGTGGTCCGGGACGGTGGCGTGCCAGGTGTAGACGCTCTTCAGGTCGGGCTGGTCGAAGCAGGCGAAGGCACGCTGGGCGTCGGCCGTCTCGAACTGGCTGTAGAGGTAGGTCTCGCCGTCGACCGGGTCGACGGTGCGGTGCAGGCCCTGCCCGCTGTTCGAGTACGCGAAGTCCGCCTCGACGACCAGCGTGTTCTCGCTCTCCAGTCCCGACAGGGTCAGGCCCTTCTCGGCCGACCAGTCGCTCAGGTCCACCGGGGCGCCGTTCAGCGTGGCGGACCGCACGGAGTCGGCGGCCAGCTCGATGAAGGTGCTCGCGCCGGGCTGCGCGCACCGGAACCGGACCTCGGTCGTCGAGCGGAAGGTGCGAGCCTCGGCCGCCCGTACGGCGGACGAGAGATCCAGACTGATGTCGTACCCGGTCACGTCGAGCAGGCGGGCCCGCTCGGTGGCCTCGGCCTGCGTCAGGTTGCGCACTCCCGGCACTTTTCGTCTCCATCCCGTTTCGCCGCACGCCGTGTTGGCGCCGTCATCGACCGCTCGTGACGGCCGGATTCGAGTCTTCCATGCACGAACACCCTGTGGTGGTCGAGGTCACGCTCTCATTCCGCTGTCGGTCGATACCTGCGGGGGTGAGGATCGCAGGAGGCGCCGGGAGGCCGGCGCCACCCGTCGTGAAGGGACCAGCCGTGAGCGAGCGTGCCGCCGTAGACATGTGGTTCGACCCCCTCTGCCCGTGGGCGTGGATCACCTCCCGTTGGCTGCTGGAGGTGGAGCAGGTCCGGGACGTGGACATCCGGTTCCACGTGATGAGCCTGTCGGTGCTCAACGAGGGCCGGGAGCTGCCCGAGGAGTACCAGGAGCTGATGCGGGACGGCTGGGGCCCGGTGCGCGTCTGCATCGCCGTGGAGCAGCGGTACGGCCAGGACGCCGTCCGGAAGCTCTACACCGCGCTCGGCACCCGGATCCACCTCGGGCAGGAGAAGATCACGCGGGAGCTCTGCGCCGCCGCGCTGGCCGACGTCGGGCTCGACCCGGCCCTGGCCGACGCCGCCGAGGGCACCGGCTACGACGAGGCGCTGCGGGCCAGCCACGAGGCCGGCATGCGGCCGGTCGGCACCGACGTCGGCACCCCGGTGATCCACGCGCCCGGCCCGGACGGCGGCACGGTCGCCTTCTTCGGCCCGGTGATCACCCCGGCCCCGAAGGGCGAGGCCGCCGGCCGGCTCTGGGACGGCGTCCTGCTGGTCGCCGGCACCCCGGGCTTCTACGAGCTCAAGCGCACCCGCGACCTCGGCCCCATCTTCGACTGACCTCCCCTCCGGCCCGCCCTCCCTCCGGTGGGCTCCGCCCGGGTCGATCGAGGGATTCCGTCGGATTCCCGACCCGAACCCTCGATCGACGGAGGAAGGGCGGGCAGGCGGGGCCC
>NZ_JBPQTK010000125.1:0-17558 GCF_051386315.1 Micromonospora sp. URMC 107 | reverse complement strand
GGCGGGGGGTGGTCAGGGTGGTTAGAGGCGGTGGCGGGCCAGGTCGACGGTGGCGTCGGGCACGTCGGCCAACGCGTCGAAGGTGGTGGCCTCGGCCCGCCGCCCGGCGTCGAAGCGGCGGACCAGCCGGGCGCCCAGCGAGACGCCGACCGCGCCGACGCCCAGGGCCACCAGCTCGGTGAGCAGCAGTACGACGGAGGCGCCCCGCTGCGGCGCGTCGGCCCGGACGAGGCAGGCGACCAGGAACAGCGCCGCCATCGCCACGTTCACCAGGTTGAAGGTGATCGCCGTGCGCCGGGTCCGGTCGACCGGCACGTCCCACAGGTCGATCATGCCGGCCACGGCGGCCAGCCCGGCGGCGACCAGGGCCGCCACGGACGTCCAGTAGCCCACCTCGCCGAGGAAGGCCGGCCCGCCGAGCACGTCGGTCAGGTCGAACACGGTCGCGCTCACGAAGAGCCCGAACGGGAACGTCACCAGCATCGGTTGGATCGGGTGCCCCTGCACCCGCAGCCGGCTCTGCATGGTTCCTCCCCAGGGTCGGCACGCGTCACCAGTCCAGGGTGCTACCCGGGCACCGGTACGCCGAAACGACACGCGGCGCGCCGGCCCCGCTGCTCACGCCGGTCACCGCCGCCACATCGGCCACTTCCGCCACCCTGGCGACCCCGGCCGACGCGACGACCCCCGCCGACACGCCGAGGCGAACAGGCCCGCGAGCGGGCCGGGCGGGCGCGCGCCGAGGCCGACGCCGCCGCCGATGCCGGCCACGGCCGCGACCGCCGGCCACCCCGCGCCGCCGGGCCACCCCGGCCCATCCGCGCGGACGGGCCGGCTGGGCGACGGGCGCGGCGCGGTGGCGGACCGGGTCAGTTGTCGCGGGGACGCGACACGGTGGCGACCAGCCGGTCGGCCACCTCCCGCAGCGGGATGTCCAGCGACGACGCCGCGCTGCGCAGCACGCCGAGCGCCTCCTCGGCCGGGCAGCCGCGTTGGGTCATGATCACGCCGATCGCCTGCCCGACCACCCCGTCGCCGAGCGCCGAGGAGTCCCGCTCCTCGGCGCGGGCCGCCTTGCGCGCCCGGTCGCGGACCGCCGCGAGGAGCAGCCCGGCGTGCTCGGCGAGGAGCATCGCGGTGAGCTGGTGCCCCGTGGTGAGCAGGTCGCCGGCGCCGGCGTAGAGGTTGATCGCCCCGATCACCTGGTCGTCGACGTCGACCGGGGCGGAGATCACCCCGCGTACGCCCAGTTCCCGTGCCCGTGGCGTCCAGGCCGGCCAGCGCTCCTCCCGGTCCAGCCGGTCGGAGAGGGTCATCTCGCGCCGCCGGATGGCATCCATGGCCGGCGAGTCGGGGCCGTGCCGCAGGTCGTCCAGACCGGCCAGGCGCGCGTCGGAGGCCGCCACCCCGGCCGGTTCGCCGGCGCGCAGCGCGGTGAAGCCGCACCAGCTCACGCCGGCCACCGCGTCGCGGGCGGTGCGCACCAGCGCGTCCAGCGCCTCGTCGAAGTCGTCGACCGCGATCAGCCCGGCCGTCAGCTCGCGCAGCAGGGCGGCGGTCTCCAGCACGCCGAGCCGCTCCACCGCCGGGTCCCGCATCTCCAGGTTCACCGCTTCACTGCCCCCACCGTCTCGGCGCGTGCTGCCGCACGGCCGACCGGCGCCGTCACCTGTTCCATCGTCTGGTCTCCCGACTCCTCGGACCCGGCCTACTACCCTCGCAAACCGGGGTCGAAACGGCGCAAAAGGGGGCCCCTTCCGGCACCCGGAGGCGCGGGAAGGGGCCCGGAGCGTCAGCGCGACGCGGAGCTGAGCCGCCGCCCCACCGAGGCGATCAACCGGTCCAGCTCCGAGCCGAACGGGTTGTCGTGCACGAGGTACGTCCAGGTCGCGCTCGGCCGCACCAGCTCCGCCTCGTCCGGCTCCCAGTCGTCCCCGAACTCCGTCTCCTCGAAGGTCTCGATGGTCCGCCGCTCGATCTCCGGGATCAGGTTGTTGAACGCCGGTACCGCCGCCCGGTGGAACTCGTCGAGCGGGTCGAGGCGGCCCAGGGCGCGCAGGTGCACGCCCTCGCGCACCTCGGAGAGCTCCGCGAGGTGCTCCGCCCAGAGCCGGTCGAGGTGGTAGAGGGCGATCCACCGGGCGGCCCGGGCGAGCAGGTCCTCGTCCATCTCGCCGGCCTTCTCCGGCACCCGGTCCAGCAGCATCAGGGCCGCCACGTCGCTGGTCAGCAGCCGTTCCCGGCGCTCCGCGAGGGCCTTGCGCTGCTGCTCGACGACGACGCTGTAGCGCCAGGTGTTGCGGTGGATCTCGTGGTTGACGCCCTCGGCGACCCGCTGGGCGTGCTCGACGGCGTACTCCACCTGGTCGTCGGTGACCAGGCCGTCGGCGTTCATCCGGGGCGAGGCGGGGACGGCGTCGCCGGCGTGCCGGACGACCAGGTCGTCCTCCAGGCTGACGAAGAAGACCGACCCGCCCGGGTCGCCCTGCCGACCGGCCCGACCGCGCAGCTGGTCGTCGACGCGCCGGCTGTCGTGCCGGCCGCTGCCGATCACGTAGAGGCCGCCCAGCTCGGCGACCCGGTCCCGGTCCGTCTGGTCGCTGCCGCCCAGGCGGATGTCCACGCCCCGGCCGGCCATCTGGGTGGAGACGGTCACCGCGCCGTACGCGCCGGCCTCGGCGATGATCGCCGCCTCCTCGTCGTCGTTCTTCGCGTTGAGCACCACGCAGGGCACCCCGGCGGCGTTCAGGCCGGCGGCCAGCCCCTCGGACTCCTTCACGTCCAGGGTGCCGACCAGCACCGGCCGACCGCGCTCGTGGTTGCGCTTGATCTCGTCGATCAGCGCCTCCTCCTTCTCCGCGCGGGTGGCGTAGATGCGGTCCGGCTCGTCCTCGCGCACGCACGGGGTGTTCGGCGGGATCACCGCCACCTCGAGGCCGAAGAACTCGCGGAGCTGGTCGCCGACCAGCACCGCGGTCGCCGTCATGCCGCACACCTTGGGGTAGAGCGCGATGTACGCCTGCACGGCGATCGTGCCGAGCACCTCGCCCTCGGCGGTGGCGTCGAGGCCCTCCTTGGCCTCCACGGCCGCCTGGAGCCCGTCCGGCCAGCGGCGACGCTGGGCTACCCGGCCCCGCATCTCGTCGATCAGCTCGACGGAGCCGTCCCGGACGATGTAGTCGACGTCGCGGTGCAGCAGCGCGTGCGCGTGCAGCGCCACGTTCACCGCGGAGAGCTGCGCGACGTGCTCCTCGTCGTAGAGGTCGATGCCGAGCTTGGCCTCCACGGCGGCCAGGCCGGCGGCGGTGAAGGCGACGCTGCGGCCGTCCTCGGCCACCGTGTAGTGCTTGCCCTTGCGCAGCCCGCGCACCTGCGCGGCGGCGGCGTGCACCGGATCCTGCTCGCCGGCGACCGAGCCGGCGAGGACCATCGGCACCCGGGCCTCGTCGATGAGGATCGAGTCGGCCTCGTCGACGATCGCGGTACGCAGCGGCGGCTGCACCCGGTCCTCCACGTCGGTGACGAGCTGGTCGCGCAGGTAGTCGAAGCCGGCCTCGCTGACCGAGACGTACGTGACGTCGCAGGCGTACGCGTCGCGCCGCTCCTGCGGGGTGGACGCCTCGTTGACCCAGCCGACGGTCAGGCCGAGCAGGGTGTAGACCGGCTCCATCCAGAGGGCGTCGCGCCGGGCCAGGTAGTCGTTGACGGTGAGCACGTGCACCGGGCCGTTGCCCAGCCGGACGTGCCCGTAGGCGGCGATGGTGGCGGTGAGCGTCTTGCCCTCACCGGTGGCCATCTCGGCGACCTTGCCGGAGAGCAGCGCCATCGCGCCCAGCAGCTGCACGTCGTACGGCCGCTGGTCGAGGCCGCGGCGGGCGGCCTCGCGGCCGATCGCGCAGATCTCCTCGTAGCCCGTTGCCTTGCCGGCGGCCTCGGTCAGCTCGGCGTCGTCGAGCGCCGACAGCTCGTCCTCGCGCGCCTCGACGGCCGGCAGCAGCTTCTCCAACGGCCCCAGGTCGACCGTCGTCCCCGGGCGCTGGAGGAACCGGCGGAACCTGGTCTTCAAGCGTTGCGACACACCCATGAGCGGCAACGGTACGCGACCGGGGCCGGCGTTGGCGGCCCGCCCGGCGCGCCGCCGCGCGGGTGTCGCCGCCGGGCGCGTCGCGGGCCTGGACCGCTCAGGTCACCAGGAGCTGGTGGGTGGCCAGCTCACGGTAGAGCGGGCTGGTGCCGGTGAGCTCGTCGTGGGTGCCGGTGGCCGCCACCCGGCCGCCGTCGAGCACCACGATCTGGTCGGCGTCGACGACGGTGGAGAGGCGGTGCGCCACGATCAGCAGGGTGCGCCGGGCGGCCACCGCGTCGATGGCCCGGCGCAGCGCGGCCTCGTTGCGGGCGTCGAGGTTGCTGGTCGGCTCGTCGAGCAGCAACACCGGCGGTCCGGCCAGCAGGGCGCGGGCGATCGCCAGCCGCTGCCGCTCGCCGCCGGAGAGCAGCACCCCGCCCTCGCCCACCTGCACGTCCAGCCCTTCGGGGGCGCGCTCGGCGAGGTGGCCGAGGTTGACCTCGTCGAGCACCGCGCGCAGCCGCTCCTCGGTGGCCTCCGGCGCGCTGATCAGGAGGTTCTCCCGCAGCGTGCCGGCCAGCACGGGCGCGGACTGCTCGACGTAGCCGATCCGGGCGCGCAGGGCGTCGCGGGGCAGGTCGCGCACGTCGACCCCGTCGACGCGCAGCGCACCCTCGGTGACCTCGTAGAAGCGCTCGACCAGCGCCAGCAGCGTCGACTTTCCGGCACCCGACGGGCCGACCAGGGCGGTCCGGGTGCCGGCCGGCACGGTGAAGCTCACCTCGCGCAGCACCGGCGGGCCACCGGGGTAGCCGAAGCCCACCCGGTCGAACTCGACGGACGCCGGCGCCCCGCCGGGCAGCGCCCTGGCCGGGGCGGTCGCGGGCCGGTCGGCCGCCCCCTCGACCGGCACGGCGAGCACCTCCTCGATCCGCTGGAGCGCGCCCAGGCCCGTCTGCAACTGGGTGTAGGCGTGCACCGCCTGGCCGAGCGGAAGCACCAGGAAGAACAGGAACATGATGAAGGCGACCAGGTCACCGACGGTGATCGCGCCCCCCGCCACCCGCAGGCCCGCCGCGTACGCCCGTGTGGCGCTGACGCCGATCGCGTCGGCCTCGCGCCGCTCCGCCCGGGCCGCGCGGATCGTCCGGGCGGCGGAGATGGCGCGCTCCACCGCCGAGGTCATTTCGCCGATGCGTTCCTGGGCTGCGCGGGCCAGGCCCCGCACCCGGTGGGCGAAGGCGACCGCGATGGCGATGCCGGCGGCCACCCCGAGCAGGGTCACCCCGAACAGCACCGGGTCGAGCAGGACCATCGCGCCCGCCGCGCCGAGCACCATCACGGCGCCGGTGACCACCTCGAACAGGCCGGAGGTGACCACGGCGCGCAGCAGGGTGGTGTCCGAGCCGACCCGGGAGAGCAGGTCGCCCGTACGGCGGCGGTCGTACTCGGCAATGGGCAGCCGCAGCAGGTGGCCGGCCAGCCGCCGCCGGGTGCCCAGCACGACCCCCTCGGCGGTGCGTTGCAGCAGGTAGTCCCGTACCCCGCCGAGCGCCGCGCCCACCAGCACCAGGGCGACCAGCGCCGCCACCAGCCCGGTCACGGGCCGGCTGGCGGAGAGCCCGTCCAGCACCGAGCGGGTGAGCAGCGGCTGGGCCAGCGACGCCGCCGCGCCGGCCAACGACAGCGCGCCCACCACGGCCAGGGTGCCGCGGTGGGCGCGCAGGTACGGCAGCAGGGCGGCGAGGCCGACCCGCCGGTCGGCGACGCTCCCGCCCGGACCACCGACGGCGGTCGTCACGGAGTCGGCGTCGGTCGTCACGGAGTCGGCGGCGGTCGTGACGGGAGCGTCGGCGGTCATGGCTGGAACGGTATCGGGCCGCGCCACGGTCCCCTGCCGGACGCCGGGCCTCAGCCGGTCAGCACCACCTGGAGCTCCTGGCGGCGCCGCTCGGCGAGGTCGGTCAGCAGCGTCGGCGCCTCGTCGAACGGCACCACCGCCGAGACCAGGTGCTTGCGGATCACGTCCCCGTACGCGCGCAGCAGGTCGATCGTCTCGGCGGAGAGGCGCTCGCGGTCCCAGGTGGGGGCGAGCCCGCGCGGCACCCGGCCGATCTGCGCGCACCGCAGCGACAGTCCGTTGTGGTGGAACTCCTCGCCGAACCGGACCGCGTCCGCGCCGGCCTGGTAGAAGGCCAGGTCGACCACCGTGCCCTGCGGGCGCAGCAGGCGCAGCGCGAGCTGCAACGCCCACGCCTGCCCCCGGCACTGGAAGACCACGTCGGCGCCCCGGTCGCCGGGGCCGTGCGCCCAGCGGGTCTTGAGCACCACCGCCGGGTCGTCGGCCTCGGGGTCGAGGGTCTCCAGGCCCAGTGCCTCGGCGACGGCCCGCCGCTGCGGCGTCGGGTCGAGCACCACCACCGAGGCGGCCCCGTGCCGCTTGGCGAACAGGGCGGTGAGCAGGGCCACCACCCCGCTGCCGACGACCGCGACCCGCCGGCCCCGCACGCCGTCGCCCAGCGACCGCACGTCCGCGCCGTGCAGGTCGGCGGCGGCGTGCAGCACACCGTTGGCGCAGATCGGCCCCATGTGCGCGACGTAGACGCCGAGCAGCGGGTCGAGGTCCTCGGGTAGCGGCACGAACCGCTCGGCGACCGGGTCGGCGACCCAGCCGCTGCGGTGGCCGTACGTCATCGCGCCGACGGTGCCCACGGCGACGGCCGGGGTACGGCTCTCCACCACCCGGCCGACCTGCATGTAGCCCAGCCGGGTCACCGGGTACGGGGTGCTGGCCGCGCCCGGCTGGAAGAGCCCGAGGTCGGCGTTCCAGGTGACGTTCAGGTAGGGGTTGGTGCCCTTGACGTAGCTGAGTTCGGTGCCCGCGGAGACGCCGCTGAACAGCGTCTCCACCCGGAACGTGCCGTCGGTCAGCTCGGCGGCGTCCTGCTCGACCAGCTCCACCCGCCCCGGGCCGCTGACCACCACCACGCGGTCACGCATCGACGGTCACCCCCGTGGCGAGCGGCGCGGCGGCGGACGTGTCCAGCCGTACGGGCCGGCCGGTGCGGGCGGAGTCGGCGACCGCGAGGGCGAGCCGCTGGGTGCCGAGGGCCTCGGCGTACGGGACGCGGACGTCGTCGCCGACGCCCCGGACGGCGTCGACGAAGGCCCGGTCCACGGCCACCCGGGCGGCCTCCGGGTCGGTGTCGAAGCGGCGTTCCCCGTCGGCGTCGCGCACCACCAGTCCGTCCTCGCTCAGCGACAGGGCCAGCCCGTCGGCGAGGATCTCCAGTCCGGCGCGGTGCTTCCAGCCGAGCACGCAGGCGGCGGTGAGCGTGCCGACCGCGCCGTCGGTGAAGCGCAGCGTCGCGGTGGTCACCGAGTCGATGTCGGCGCCGTCGACCGGCGGCGGGGTGCCGTTGCCGTACGCGGTGACCTCGGTGACCTCCCCGACCAGCGACCGGACCAGGTCCAGCACGTGGGCGGCCTGCTCGACCACCGGGCCGCCGGAGCGGTCCCGCCGCGACCACCAGGCAACCGGGGGCACCTTGTCCCACCACGCGCCGCTGACCATCCGCACCGGGCGGTCGCCGAGCAGCTCCCGGGCCTGCTCCACCACCGGCGAGTAGCGCCAGTGGTGCCCGACGCCGGTGAGCAGCCCCCGCCGGGCCACCAGGTCGGCGATCCGCTCGGCGGTCGCCAGGTCGACGGCGACCGGCTTCTCCACGAACATCGGCACCCCGGCCGCGACGACCGCCTCCTCGGCCGGCCCGTGGGCGAACGGCGGCACGCAGACGTAGACCGCGTCCGGTCCGGCGGCCAGCAGCTCCTCGACGTCGCGGAAGGTACGGGCGCCGTGCGCGTGCGCCAGTTCCGCCGCCGCCTCCGGCACCACGTCGGTCACCCCGAGCAGTTCCACGTCCGCGAAGCCGCCCAACACCCGGGCGTGGCGTTGCGCCACCCCGCCGGCCCCTACCAGTCCCACCCGGCACGTGCGCATGTAAAGCCCTTTCGCCACAGTTTCGCGTTCCGACGACTGCACTCCCCCCGCGTACGCGCAACCAAACGTTCACCACGGCGGAACCCGGTCACGTCACTGTCGTGATCAAGCTGTTAGGCATGCTGCGGTTAGCGCGAGCGCGGTAGTGGGAAAAACAACTGAGGTTTTTCCGCCACGATCTGGGGGTGCCTGTGCGGAACACGGAAACGATGGTGTCACCGGTGGTGGAGGCCTGGGCCACCTACCGCACCACGTCGGCGGGTGACTGGCCGGCACGGCGCCTGATGCGCGCCAAGGGCGACAGCAGGGTCAGCGTGGTGCTGCCGGCCCACAACGAGGAGGCGACGGTCGGCGCGATCGTGTCGACGATCCGGGAGCACCTGATGGAACGGGTGGCCCTGGTCGACGAGCTGATCGTGGTGGACTCCCGGTCCACCGACCGCACCGCCAAGGTGGCCCGCGCCGCCGGCGCGGAGGTCGTCAGCCAGGACGCCATGACCCGCGGCCTGCCCCGGCTGACCGGCAAGGGGGACGCGCTCTGGGCGGGCCTGGCCGCGGCCGAGGGCGACGTGGTGGCGTTCATCGACGCCGACCTGCGTGAGTTCCGCCCCCACTTCGTCACCGGGCTGATCGGTCCCCTGCTGACCGATGCCTCGGTGGACTTCGTGAAGGGCTTCTACCACCGCCCGCTGGTCGGGGCGTCCAGCGTGGAGGCCGACGGCGGCGGGCGGGTGACGGAGCTGATGGCCCGGCCGATGCTGAACCTGTTCTGGCCCGAGCTGGCGGGCTTCGTGCAGCCCCTCGCCGGTGAGTACGCCGGGCGCCGCGAGGTGCTGGAGCGGGTGCCGTTCGTCTCCGGCTACGGGGTCGAGACGGCGATGCTCATCGACCTGCTGGAGATGGTCGGGCTGGACGCGCTGGCCCAGGTGGACCTGGGCGAGCGCAAGCACCGCCACCAGGACACCGCGGCGCTGGGCCGGATGTCGGCCCAGATCATGCTCACCGCCTGGTCGCGGTTGCAGCGGCGCGGCTGGGCGGCGCCGGGCGCGATGCCCGCCGCCCTGCTGACCCAGTTCCGGCGCGGCGGCTCCGACGCCCTGCCGAACCTGGACCGGGAGATCGTCGTCAGCGACGTCTCCGTCGAGGAGCGGCCGCCCCTGGCGGAGCTACGGCACCGGATCCCCCGCCGACGGGTCGCCGCGGCGTGAACGCGCGACCTGCTGTGACCCCGCACGACCTGGCGCGGACGGCCAAGGGCCCCGCCGAGGGAAGGAATCCCGCATGAGCCTCACCGTCCTGATGAACGCCGGTCCGTGGCTGTCCGTGCCGCCGCCCGGCTACGGCGGTATCGAGAACGTGATCGCCACGCTGGTGCCGGAGCTGCGCCGCCTCGGCGTACGGGTGGTGCTCGCCTCGGTCGACAGCAGCACGCTTCCGGTCGACGAGAAGTTCTCCGTCTTCCCCGACGGGCAGTTCCACGCCCTGCAACGGCCGTACAACCAGGTCTGCGGCATCGCCCAGGCGCACCTGAGCGGGGTGGCACGGGCGCTGCACTCGCGCGACGACATCGACCTGGTGCACGACCACGTCGAGGCGGTCGGCCTGGCGACGCTCGCCGCGATGGGCCCGGACGCCCCGCCGGCCCTGCACACGCTGCACTGGGACCTGGCCAAGCACCCGGCGCTCTACGGCAACCTCGACGGCGGCGACCGGGTCCGGGTCAACGGGGTCTCCGCCTCGCAGCTGGCCCGCGCGCCCCGGGCCCTGCGGGAGCACTCGGTGGGCCACGTGCACCTGTCCACCCCGCTCGCCGTCGGCGCGGACCGCCGGCCCCGGCCGGACAAGGGCGACTACCTGATCATCCTGGGGCGGATCAACCCGGGCAAGGGTCAGGACGTGGGCGCGCGCCTCGCCCGGCGGGTGGGGGTGCCGCTGGTGCTCGCCGGGCCCGTCGGCCCGTACCACCGGCCGGAGGACCTGGCCGCCGCCGGGGACGAGGCCCGGCAGAACCCGGACGTGCGGTTCTTCTACGACGAGGTGGCGCCGCACGTCGACGGCGACCTGGTCCGCTGGGTGGGCACCGTGGCCGGGCAGGAACGCGACGACCTGCTGGCCGGCGCCCGGGCCTCGCTGTTCCCGCTGCGCTGGGAGGAGCCGGGCGGCACGGCGGTCGTCGAGTCGCTGGCCCTGGGCACGCCGGTGGTGGCCACCGCCAGGGGCTGCCTGCCCGAGCTGATCGAGCACGGCCGCACCGGCCTGCTCACCACCGACGAGGAGGAGCTGGGCGACCTGCTGCTCGCCGCCAGCCTGCTGGACCCGGACGAGTGCCGGCGCGAGGCCGCCGTCCGCTTCACCCCCGCGGTGATGGCCGAGAAGTACGTGGGCCTCTACGAGCGGGTCCGCCAGCTCGCCGCCGGACGCCTGCAACCGGCCTGACCGGCTCCCCGCGTCCCGGGGCCGGCCCGCCGTCACGGTGGGCCGGCCCCGGTTCCGTGCCGGGCCCCGGGCCTACGGACCGGGACGATTCGCCGACGGCGGGTTTGGCGGTGGAACCAGCGGGAAGGCGCGGTCCGCTCAGCGTTCCCGCTCAGCGTTCCGCACAGTGAGGAGACGGCGGTGACCGGTCCCATGGCGCGCTCCCGCGCCCGGCACAACCCGGCCGACGGCAAGGCTCCCGTCCGGCGGGCCGCGACCGCCGTGGCGGTGGTCTTCCTCCTGGTCGGCCTGCTCGGCTTCGTGCCGGGCATCACCAGCAGCTTCGGCGACCTGCGCTTCGCCGGGCACGACTCCGACGCCAAGCTGCTCGGCCTGTTCCAGGTCTCGGTGCTGCACAACATCGTCCACCTGCTCTTCGGCGTGGCCGGGCTGGTGCTGGCCCGCACCGTCTCGGGCGCGCGGACGTACCTGATCGGCGGCGGCGCGATCTACCTGGTGCTCTGGCTCTACGGCCTGGTGATCGACCACGACAGCGCGGCCAACTTCATCCCGGTCAACAACCCCGACAACTGGCTGCACCTGTTCCTCGGCCTGGGCATGATCGCGCTCGGCATCCTGACCACCCGGAATCGACGCCACCGGTGACACAGCGCGACCGCCCGGGGCGGCGACGCCCCGGCCGGTCCGGTTTGACCCTCCGCGCGCCCGGGTAGTTCGCAGATTCCGACGATCGCGAAACGAGGCGCAGGATGCCGAGCCGGATCACCTGTGAGGTGCACGACGGGTCCCCCGTGACCCTCGTACGCCTGCACGGCGGCCTCGACCTCGGCACCATGCGCAGCGTGCACACGGTGCTGGACCGGTGCCTCGCCAGCCAGCCCGACGCCCTCGTGGTCGACCTCACCGACGTCACCGTGCGTGACCGGCTCGCCCTCTCGGTCTTCGCCGCCACCGCCCGCCGGGCGGCCGGCTGGCCGGCGGTGCCCGTCGTGCTGTGCGCCCCGCCGCCCGAGGCGGCGGCCTGGCTGGCCCAGTCGACCGCCTGCCGGGTGGTGCCCGTGCGCCGCGACTGCGACGAGGCGACCCGGGTGGCGAACGCGGCGGCGGCACCCCGACTGCGGGCCCGGCTCGAACCGGTCGCGGAGGCCTGCCGGCGGGCGCGGGAGCTGGTCAACGACGCCTGCGCCCGCTGGAACCTGCCGGAGGCCGCCGGGCCGGCGTCGCTGGTGCTCAGCGAGCTGGTCGGCAACGTGGTCCGGCACGCCGGCACGCCGATGCAGGTGACGCTGACCCTGCGCCGGCCCTACCTGCACCTGGTGGTGGCGGACGGCAACCGGGCCGCCGTGCGGGCCGACACCCCCGACCTGCGGGCCGAGGGCGGCCGCGGGCTGATGCTCGTGCGCGAGCTGGCCCAGCGCTGGGGCAGCTCGCCGGCCGGCGACGGGAAGGTCGTCTGGGCCATGCTGCCCGCGAATTGACGGAATTTACCACTCTCGCCTGAATAACCGTTGTCGCCTGGTTTCATGGGATGAGGGGCGGGTAGCCGCGCCGTCCTATCTGTCGTCTGGCGGGGTGAGAGTCACATGCCCAAGCGGGTAACCACGGAACCACGCGACCGGGGACCGGCGATCCTGGCGCCGGCACGCTTCGGTGGCTACCCCGGGCCGCTGCGCAAGGCGCTTCCCGGCGGGAAGCTGACCCGGTTCCTGGCCACCACCGACCACAAGCAGATCGGACTGCTCTACCTGCTCACCTCGTTCGGCTTCTTCCTGGTCGCCGGGATCCAGGCGATGCTGATGCGCGCCGAACTGGCCCGGCCCGGCATGCAGATCCTCTCCGCCGAGCAGTACAACCAGCTCTTCACCTCGCACGGCGCGGTGATGCTGCTGCTGTTCGCCACCCCCGCGGCGTTCGGGTTCGCCAACTACATCGTGCCGATCCAGATCGGCGCCCCGGACGTGTCGTTCCCCCGGCTCAACGCCCTCGCGTACTGGCTCTACCTGTTCGGCGGCCTGATGGTGCTCGGCGGCTTCCTCACCCCGGGCGGCTCCGCCGACTTCGGGTGGACCGCGTACTCGCCGCTGAGCAGCCAGGAGCACTCCCCCGGCGTCGGCGCCAACATGTGGGTGATCGGCCTGGTGGTCTCGGGGCTGGGCACCATCCTCGGCGCGGTCAACCTGATCACCACCATCCTCACCCTGCGCGCGCCCGGCATGACCATGTTCCGGATGCCGATCTTCACCTGGAACATGCTCTTCACCAGCGTGCTGGTGATCCTGGTGTTCCCGCTGCTCGCCGCCGCGCTGCTGGCGCTCGCCGCGGACCGGCTGCTCAACGCCCACGTCTACGACCCGATGACCGCCGGCCCGATGCTCTACCAGCACCTGTTCTGGTTCTTCGGTCATCCCGAGGTGTACATCATCGCGCTGCCGTTCTTCGGCATCATCACGGAGATCATTCCGGTCTTCTCCCGCAAGCCGATCTTCGGCTACACCGGCCTGGTGCTGGCCACCGCCGCGATCACCGTGCTGTCGATGACCGTGTGGGCCCACCACATGTTCGCCACCGGCCAGGTGCTGCTGCCGTTCTTCAGCATCCTGAGCTACCTGATCGCGGTGCCCACCGGCGTGAAGTTCTTCAACTGGATCGGCACCATGTGGAAGGGGCAGCTCACCTTCGAGACGCCGATGCTCTTCGCGATCGGCTTCCTGGTCACCTTCCTCTTCGGCGGCCTCACCGGCGTGCTGCTGGCCAGCCCGCCGGCGGACTGGCACACCCACGACACGTACTTCGTCGTCGGGCACTTCCACTACGTGCTGTTCGGCACGGTGGTCTTCGCCCTCTTCGGCGGCTTCTACTTCTGGTGGCCGAAGATGACCGGGCGGCTGCTGGACGACCGGCTCGGCAAGGCCCACTTCTGGACGATGTTCCTCGGTTTCCACGGCACCTTCCTCGTCCAGCACTGGCTGGGCAACGAGGGCATGCCCCGCCGGTACGCCGACTACCTGCCCAGCGACGGGTTCACCGCGCTGAACACCTTCTCCAGCATCTCCGCCTTCGTACTCGGCGCGTCCACGCTCTTCTTCATGTGGAACGCCTGGAAGTCCTGGCGGTACGGCGCGATGGTGAACGTCGACGACCCCTGGGGCTTCGGCAACTCGCTGGAGTGGGCGACCACCTGCCCGCCGCCGCTGCGCAACTTCGACCGGATGCCCCGCATCCGCTCCGAGCGGCCCGCGTTCGACGCCAAGTACGGCCCGCTCGTCGCCGACCTCGGCCGGGACCTGCCCCAGCGCACCACCAAACCGCCGCAGGACTTCCGCGACGAGCTGCACCGCGAGAAGCACCTGCCCGAGGCGCCGGCCGCCGAGGGGGCGCACGGCGCGCGGGAGGCCGAGGCGTACCAGCCCGCGGCGCAGTCCGGGGCCCGGCCGGTCGACGTTCCCGAGCCCGACGACATCCGTCGGCCCAGCTTCGAGCAGACCGACGAACCGGAGGAGACCCGCCTCGGCGCCGACCGGGAGCCGCAGGCCAACGACCGCTGGCGGCACCCGCGCGGCCCCGGCGACACCCCCGAGCGCTGAGCGCCCGGACCCGACCGCCGCGCGGCCCGGCGCAGAGCGCCGAGCGGGCGGGCGTGCCAAACCGACCCGGCACGCGCCCCACGCCGGCCCGGCGCCCCGCAGAGCGCCGAACGGGCTGGCACGCCAAACCGACCCGGCACGCGCCCCGCGCCGGCCCGGCGCCCCGCAGAGCGCCGAACGGGCGGGCACGCCGAAGGGCCGGCGCCCCCAGGGGGTGCCGGCCCTTTCCGACGTCGTGCTCAGGCCTCCCGGGCCGCCGCCAGCCCCGCCGCGGTGAGCGAGCGGCGCACGGCCGGTTGGACGCGGGTCAGCCGCAGCGGCACGCCCGTGCGGGCGGCGGCCTCGCGGCCCGCCATCAGCGCGGCGATGCCGCCTGCGTCGAAGCCCCCCG
The DNA here is from genome assembly GCF_051386315.1 of Micromonospora sp. URMC 107. Classification (NCBI taxonomy): domain Bacteria; kingdom Bacillati; phylum Actinomycetota; class Actinomycetes; order Micromonosporales; family Micromonosporaceae; genus Micromonospora; species Micromonospora sp. URMC 107. Next base: position 3,081 of record NZ_JBPQTK010000125.1, on the reverse strand, counting down.
CGCCCACCAGGTCGACCACCACCTCGGCCGGCTGCCCGGTCACCGCCTCGAGCATCGCCCGGCGCAGCTGGTCCGCGCCGTCCCGGTCGACCTCCCCGCCGACCTCCACGACCACCCGGTCGCCGTTGTGCCGGACCGAGATCCTGGTCTTCGCCGGCTCCGACTCGGCGGCCCCGTTCTGCCACGGCGGCGGAGCGTCGGCGAGCATCGCCTGGCGCAGCCAGGTCAGCGCCCGCGACAGCAGTCGGGAAACGTGCATCTGGGAGATGCCGAACCGGGCGGCGATCTCCGCCTGGGTCTGGTTGCCGTAGAAGCGCATGGCCAGGATGCGCCGCTCCCGCCAGGGCAGCCGGTGCAGCAGCCCGCTCACCGTCACCCGGTCGTCGACGGATTCCAGCGCGTTGTCGGACTCGCCGACCAGGTCGCCGAACTCGGCCGAACTCTCCCCGCCGACGGGGGCGTTCAGCGAGGCCGGGCTGTAGCCGGCGGCCGACTCCAGCGCGGCGAGGATCTCCTCCTGCGGCGTCTCCAGCCGCTCGGCCAGCTCGGCCACCGTCGGGGCCCGGGACAGCTCGCTGGTCAGCGCGGAGGTCGCCTGCCCCACCTCCAGGATCAGGTCGCGCAGCCGGCGTGGCACGTGCACGCCCCAGGTGCGGTCGCGGAAGTGCCGCTTGATCTCGCCGACGATGGTGATGGCCGCGTACGCGGTGAAGGAGCCCCGCTCCGGGTCGTACCGGTCGACGGCGTTGACCAGGCCGAGCCGGGCCACCTGCTCCAGGTCCTCCAGTGGCTCGCCGCGCCCCCGGTAGCGGCGGGCCAGCCGGCCCGCGAACGGCAGGGCGAACCGGACCAGGTCGTCACGCGCCTCCTGGCGTCGTTCGGGCGGTAGGCCCTCGATCCGGGCCGCGTACGCCAGTGCGGCCGCGTCGAGGTCCTCCAGGCCCCGATCGGTCGGAGGTGGTGTGGTCGTGGTGGTCTGTCCGAACATCCGCGCCTCCCTCAGGAAGGTCCCCCGCCCGGATTCAGGAAACCGGTCGTGCGCGCGCGTGGTCGCACCACGCCCGGGCCGGAAAGTGGGTCACATGACTGGGATGTCAGCGGGCGACGACGCCACGCCGGACGGCGTGATCAGGCCGTCGCAGCCAGCGGTGTTCCCGCTCCGTAGGTACTCAATCACGGGACCCGGGGTTCGCGAGGATGTTTCGAAAGGGCCGGCTCAACAGACCAGCAACCCCTGGTGGGCGCCGCCGTCGCGCAGCGCCGCCAGGGCGTCGGGGACGGTCATCGGCGGCGGTGTCGGCAGGTCGTACGGCTGCGCCCGCAGCACCTCCGTCGCCCGGCGGGTGGGCACCGAGGTGACCGGGTAGCCGCGCGCCGAGGTGCGGTCCAGCGCCCGCCGGCGGCGACCGAAGCCGGCGACGGCCAGCCACTGGGGCAGCCCCGCCAGCGCCGGCGACCGCAGGCCGGGCGGCTCGGGCAGCACGTCCACGGAGCTGAACGGCTCGCTCCCGGCGAGCCACCACTCCACCGCCTCCACGCTGCGCCGGGTGGCGTTCTCGCACCAGTACGGCACCATCCCGGCCCGCACCACCTGCCACGGGTCGAGCAGCCGGCCGCACTCCACCACCAGGCGGTCCCCGGTCTTGCCGGCCGCGCGCAGCCAGCGCCGGTACAGGTCGGCGGTCGCGGCGCTGAGCGCCTCCGGCCGCGGCACGAGGACCCGGTGCAGGGGATGGCCGTGCCGGCCGGTCCACTCCCGGACGCCGGCCTCGAAACCGGAGTCCACGCCGTGTTCCGCCGGCTCGGGTGGCGCGGTGACCTCCGGCGGCGCCCACTGCGTGCCGTCCCCGCCGGCCGAGCGGAGCACCTGGCGCAGGGCGTGGCTGTCCGGGTGGAAGTCGACCGGGTCCAGGCCGCTGCCGGGGCAGCCGACCTGGAAGCTGTGCCCCGGGGCGGAGTCGAAGACCGGCCAGGTGCGGGCGTCGCGCAGCAGCAGCACCGGGGCGCCGGGCTCCAGCCGGTCGGCCAGGAACCGCGCGTACGCGGCCGGCACGGACCGCCACCGGGCCGCCAGGGCGACCGTGGCGCCGGCCAGCGCGCCCCGGCTGGCGGGGCAGTGCACCTGGCGGACGTGCAGGTCGGCGTTGCCGCCGAGGAGGCGGGCGGTGAGGGTGGCACCGTGGTCCAGGGCGGCCTGCGGCCGATCGACGGCGCCCTGCGCCCAGTGCACGGTCATCTCGAATCCGGCGGGCAGCCAGGGCACGCCGAGCGCCATCGCCAGGTGCGCGGCCGCGCCGTGCGGGGAGCCGATCAGGGCGCCCGGGTAGCGGCGGCGCGGGTACTGGTCGGCGAACCAGCGGGCGACCCGGCCGGCGTCGACCTCGGCCGTCTGGCCGGGCGTGAGCGCCACCCGGCCGGCCGCCCGGATCACCGCCGCCCGGCGCACCGGCTCGGGCGCGCCGGCGAAGCGCGACAGCGGTCCCGGGTGCCCCGGGTGTCCGAGGTCGGCGCAGTCGGTCCCACGCAGCGCCCGCGCGGTGGCGGCCACCAGGACCCGCGCGGCACTGCCCGCGGCCACGACCCGGTCGCCCGCCAGTCCGGCCCCGTCAGCCGTGAGCCCCTTGCGCACCTTGTGCACCGGCTCCACCTTGCCTCGTTCGCTCACCACGCGGCCCGGCTTCCCGTCCCGATGGGGTTCAAACGGGGCATCACCCACCGGGCGGGACCAATCAGAAGATCCCGGGCGGGCCGCCGGAACCGGGCGCCGACACCCGTCGCCGCCCCGACGGCACGCCGGTGAGCAGGGGTTTCAGTGCCGGAGCAAGGGGCACTTCAGCGCCCATGCGCACCGACGACGACACTCCCGCGGCGGCCACCATCACCCCCTACCAGGACGGGCCGCTGCTGGTCCGGGGCGACTTCGCCCTGGTCACCCCCGACGGGGAGACGATCGACGCGAGGCGGGGCACGGTGGCGCTGTGCCGCTGCGGGAAGTCGGCGCTCAAGCCGTTCTGCGACGGCACCCACAAGGCCGTCAACTTCCGCGCCGGCACCACCCGAGCCACCCCCTGACCCCTCCCC